>NZ_FNAQ01000016.1 GCF_900101955.1 Desulfuromonas thiophila
TCGCCGATCCGGCGCATGGCTTGGTTGAGTTCAGTCTGGACGGGATCATTCTGGCGTTTTTTCAGCGACTCGTCGATCCCGGCCAGCGCTTTCTCTCGCCACTGCTCCAGGCGGTAGATCTCAATGCTCAGTTCGCGGGATAGCGCATCAACGGATTCGCCCCGCAGCAGACGTAGGACCACTTCACGCTTGCGGGCGGCACTCCAGCGCTGCCCCTCGGCCAACGGTCCTGTGACGGTTTCGTTCTGGTTCTGTTTGGTCATTGTTAATCTCCTTGGACACGGGGACATTACCCCAAATCAGTGGCCAAGAAAACCGGCTCCGCTCCACTAAGAATTGGTGGCAACATTGGCGGCGAGCTGAAGACCCTTCCTCCCCCCTTGAGCAGCTGGCAGGGAGATGGTGAATCGCATCCCTCGTGGTTGTCTTCACCATCAGATCGTTGTACACATCCTTTACAGTGAAAAGATTTGCTCAGCCTCTGGCAGCTCAATTCCCGTGATCCCCAGCTCATCGCCCAGCGTCTTTGCCAGATTCGCCGAGGACTCCGCCTCGTCGTGAACGATGAAGGTGCGCTGCGGCTTTTTCTCCATCACCTGCACGAATTCCACCAAGCCAACGCGGTCAGCGTAGCCGGAGAACCCGGTAAGCACCTCGAATCCCTCACCGAAAATCCGTACCGGACTTTGCTTCTCCACCAGTTTGCGACCAAGGGTGTTGGGCGCTTGCCAGCTGGTCATCAGAATGGTGGTACGCGGATCACCGATGCGGTTGCGCAGGTGGTGGCGCATCCTCCCTCCTTCGAGCATGTCGCTGGAACTGATGATGATCGCCGGAGCCTTGAGACTGTTGAGGGCGCTTCATCTAGGATGCGTAGCCTCCTAGAGCGGATGACAGGCTACAAAACGCTAAAGAGTACCTTGCTGCAACAGAATCTGGTCGCGGGCCAAGATGTGTGTTATTAAAGGAAATCCCCTGCGAAATCATACTGTTCTTTCGTAAAGGGAAAAGAACCCTTCTTTCTCAGATTCAATGGCACATTCAATTTCAGGATCGGGATCGAATCCATGCTACAGAACATCGAATGGCACAGAATCGCGCTTAAGGATATCTCCCCTCCCCCGCTGGATTTGATCGAAGAGGCCGATCTGCTCTGCCCTTCGGACTACGTTATCAATAGAACCGAGCTCGGCAAGAGGCATCATCCATCCCTGACTCCGGAAGCTGCGCACTATCTGCTGCATTTGCATCCTCCCCTGCTGTGGGGTTCTAAACATCATTGTATTGGAGGCTTGCGGGTGCTGACATTGACATCGCCCTTTTTACAGCCAGAGGAGCTGCTGCCTGTGGGGATTTTACCCGCCAAGACATCTCGAAGCGAACTCATTACATTGATGGAAATGGATTGCTTTCTCGCTCAAATGGCCTACGGCGTTCATGCGCCGGAGAAATCGCTCTATGTCCGCAGCAGGGAACTGCAGTCACAAGAGCGGTTGACCAAGTGGTCCCCCGCCCTGGCAACCGATATCACCACAATCGCTGAACTTCTTGGCGTCAGCCGGCAGACACTCTATGTCTATAACAGCGAATTGAAGAAAAGATGACCGCGCTTAGTCAAACCATGACCCGCCTGCTGGAAAAAGCCGGGCCAACAGCGTCAATAACCGCTGCAGATCTGGTGGCTCTCACCGACACAATCATGGCACCGGCGCACCTGAAAGGGTTATTTTTTCTGCTGCCACGATTATTGCCGGTGCTGAAAACGGCAAAAGCAATCTGTCAGCTCGCCGGCAATGATCAATTTATGGAAAAGACAATTGAACCTGCGATAACGGTGAGCGAGATTCTGCTTTCAATTTCAGAGGAAATCGCAACTGATTTCCTTCTGGACGATCTGTTTACCAAAGGCAACAGCGCAGAAGAAACATTCAAAGGAATCCTAGAAGAGTATCCATTGTACTGCTCGCTGGGACACGCTGTCGCCAACCCTCAATATCATCCATCTTATACAAATCTTTTGGCACAAATTTTCCTGGCCAGTCATGTTCTAGCTATCAATGAAACGCACAATAGCGAACAGATACTTAAGGTTTACCGAGGTGTTCGCATGTTGTCGCTACCTAAATATACTGAGCAACTCTCAAAGGTCCCAGCGCAACCCTTAACTCCTCAGGCGTTTTTCGAGGCCATTCACCGCGGTAAACCTGGCCAGCGGCTGAAAGATGCCATTGTGCTTATCGAAAAAGCCTTGGTCCAGCATGCTCCTCGCCATCCTGTGCGCCCAGCAGTGACCAAAAAAGCCAGTCCCCGCCGTTCAGGCGGTCTCAGCAAGGCGTTTGATGATGAAGTAGTATCTCAGGCAGTTTCTTGGACTGGAACTGAAGTAATCGAATCTAAAGGGTTAAACCCGGAAGAAGAGAAAGTCTATCTTCAGCATGGAGGCCATCCTGGCGAGTTTACTGCTGCACGTGATGCCATTGCGGTTGTGGCAATCGAGGAACGACAATACGACCGAACCAGTTTAAATGAACTGGCAATTCAGGCCCGACAGGCCAGCAGCCAGATCGCCATGCGCAACCAGATGTTCCCGTTAGCGTGGCAGGATCTTAACCAGTACGATGTCGCAACTTTGCTGGCCTACCTTAGCGGCACCTCAGCGCCTGAAAAGCCGCTGCCGTGTGAAGCGGCAGTCAAAAAGCTGCTTTTGATTATGTTCTGGAGCGCATCTCCTCTTGACCGTGCTCTGAAGATGACCTTCTACTACCAGGGAGGCGCACGGCTTGAATCCGGTGACGCGCTCCACTGGGACGAAGGCAAGGTGCCTTTTTTTCGCCTGCTATCTCCAGGTCCTGAGTTGTGCGATGAATCGACGGCTCATAACTACCCCCAAGCCCGGCCCACCGTGCAGTATTCACAGATTCCTCTGCCAAACATGGTACGCCATATCCTGACATCTTTGCTGCCGGACAGCGACAGATCTCGCAAGATTGAAGGCTGCTCTGTGTTTGATCGCCAGGAAGATGCGCAATCTGAACTGCGCCAATCCTTAACGCAGTGCCTAACGAAGCTGAACCGGCAGCATGGCACGCGGCTGACACCCACCCGAATCAGTCAGCATCTGGTACGACGCCTTGCCAGGCAGCCCGGTCAGGATCTACCCAGTGCTGCGTTGTACTTCGGCTATAGTCAGCGACTGGCGGTAACCCGTATCCACTATACGCATGCCCCGCTGCTTAGACTGGAACAGTCCTACCGCCAAATGTGTCAGGCTCTCTTAACCCCGCTGGGGCACAGTTCCGCCTTCCCTGCGCAGCATGTCAATTCAGAGCGTGCCGCTGTGGGAACCCCCTGGTGTCCCAAGCCCGAATCTGTTCAGGAACTGGTTCAGGCCCTGATCGACTGTGTAGACGTTAATCGTCCAGATCCAGGTGATAGCCACCGCGTAGCCACCTTTCACAACTACTATGCCGTCTATACGGCGTGCTTTATCGCTTTTGCTACAGGGTATCGTGCAGTACGTGATCCGTCTTTCAATGAAGGCCTGATCGACGAGCAGTCGGGACTGGCATTAATTTGCGACAAAAGCGATGATCTTGGCTATTCCAACCGTCTGGTCTGGATTCCAGATGAATGCCGGCGACAAATCCGCTACTACCGCGAACAT
Source organism: Desulfuromonas thiophila (assembly GCF_900101955.1). Taxonomy (NCBI): domain Bacteria; kingdom Pseudomonadati; phylum Thermodesulfobacteriota; class Desulfuromonadia; order Desulfuromonadales; family Desulfuromonadaceae; genus Desulfuromonas; species Desulfuromonas thiophila. Next base: position 3,665 of record NZ_FNAQ01000016.1, read on the forward strand.
CTGGTGGCGTTGTATGACCGTACAGGCGCCGCCAGCCCGGCATTGTTCAACATGATCAAAAATCATTGTGGTAAAGGGCGCCCGGCACAATTATTTCACATCGACATAGAACTCTCAGAGGTAGAGCTTCTTGGCCCAGGGTTGCTGCAACAAATCCTTTCACGGCTCTTTAATTATCATTTGCCGGCCAACGCCAACCGGCACTATCTTAAATCGCACCTTTTGCAAGACGGCTGTCCACCTGAAATTATTGAAACTTATCTCGGCCACTGGGAGCTGGGACAAGAATCCTGGCATGGCCTGTCGGGGTTACGACCAGGAGTCTTTCACGAATTTCTGAAACGACATGTGCCGCGCTGCCTGGAACAGGATGGCTGGCGCGCTCTGCACGGTTTTTTGCCATGAACAAGCCGTCGATTCCCTCGCCTTGGCCAGAAGCGGCACAAAAGCTGGCCCATTCGGCACAGTCAGTCGCATTCACTCAAAACCAGCAACTCGCACTGCAGGTCGTAAGTGATATTCTGCCGATCCTTCTATCGGGGCAGTCCGGGATACAACTTACAGCAGAACAACTCGGGCCACTGTGCATCAAATTGGGAAATTGCAATGCTACAGACAAAAAAGAGCGATTCAACTTCCTCGCCCGCGGCATTGAATGGGGCAATCGCCATCTGGGATGGGACGTCCCTCTATCTCCCTTATTCTATGGTGTTAAGCGCCAGCGTAACCTCCTTCAGCCAAAACTGTTTCAATGTCGTCATTTGGCCGAAGATTTAGCGGCAGCATTTTTAAATGAACTTCAGCATGTGCCTTGCTCACGTTCAGAGGCCATAGGCCATATCTTCTTTTCAGCAATTCTGTTCGGGGGACTAATCAACCCTCGCTGGCATCAACCCTTCATTTCAGCTCTCAATCAGAACGATATATTTCAGGAAGGCAGCTGGCTCTGGGTCGAGATGACCTCCCTGGCCAAAAAACACACCGCCACGCGACAGGGCCGATGGGTGGCAGATCCTTTGACTCATTTGCTGATTTACCGTTTTTTGGATCTGGCATTGCCTACCGGCACAGAAAATCCGAAAAAAAAGTCCCCCTGGCAACTGCTTGAGGCAATCTGCAAAAAGCTACCACTTCCCGTGGAGAAAAAACCCCGTTCCTTGTCTGAACTGCTGCGCTGGGCCATGGCTCGTGAGGTTTTACGTTCAAGTTCTTCAATGCTCAGCTACGCTAAAGGCGATCTGGAGTCGTTCTCTTTGCCGATTGGCCCTTGGCTGAGGATCCTGACAGGCAAGGCGATCCCGATTCGGCTGCCTCAGAGTCAACACGATGCGGGAGTGAAAATTCAGCACAAAACCCTTTTACCGTTCGAAAACACGACTACCGCTGCTCAGATCAAGCTGCTTAAGAAGGCTCAGCGACTTCTCAGCATTGATCGAGACGGCAAGGAAATCACCGTTGCTATGGGGCGAAAACGCCTCAAAACCTTTTTCGATGAGTACCATCAGCAACTTGCCCCGACAATGCAGCTACTAACGGCTTGGGGATGCCAGATGCTCTCGCCGAAAATTTCTCGACTGGAAAGACGCACTGCCCACCCGATCAAAGTGAGCAGCCTGCTGCGCTACTGGAGTGAAATCGGCCACAAACTGGTGCGTGCCTTTGGAGTGGAAAACCCCCTTCTGCTCGACCCGCAGGATCTAGAATGGGTCTATGAAGCCATTGCACAGGAGTTGGGCAGCGATCCCTATGCTGTTCATCGCCTGGCTCAGTTCCATGGTTTTTTAGAGGCCTTTTACCAAGCGCCTGAAATGGAATGGGCGGAAATTGTAGAGGGGCAGATAGCCTCCTGCTCCGGGGTAGACGCCAACCTGGTGAGTCCGGCGACCTACGATGCCCTGCTCAACTCGCTTGGCTGGAGCAAGCCGGAACCTTCCCGGTGGCAAACGCTGCACCTGCTGGCCACCATCCTGTCGTATCGCTGCGGACTCAGACCCGTTGAAGTCCGGGCGTTGCGCATTATAGACATTCAGGGCGTTAGTGAATGGGAAGTTCTGGTGCGCAACAGCAGTTTCAAGACCACAAAAACCAGTGCAGGTATTCGCCGTCTTCCGCTATCCCTGCTGCTGAATCAACAGGAAATGTCCTTCCTGCTGCATTACCTTGATCAACGAAAGCAGGAAACGGCACTCTTTGGCGAAGAACTGTTCCTGGCCAATCCGGCACGAAAAAAAGGAATGCTTAGCGATGGTGAACTTTTTGGTGTTATTCGCGAACACCTAAGACTCATCACCCAGGATGAGAGCGTGCGTTCATATCACCTGAGACACTCCTTTTTAACCTGGAGCCATGTGGGGTACTTTTTGTACCCGGACAGTCCGGCTAAAGATGTTGCGGCCTTGCAACATCAGGAATTTGATGACCTGCGACTGCGAGCCCTGCATGAGCAACTGCTACAGCAACCGGATACGGGACGTTCACAGGCTTATCTGCTCGCACTTTTGGCGGGGCACAGCAGCCCGACAACGACATTTAAAAGTTACATACATTTTCTTGATTGGTTGAACGGGTATGAAAGACGCCAGGTATCTTACTCTTACCCCTTTAGTGCCAAAACCATTATGGCCATCTCAGGATTGTCGCAGCCGCGCGTCTATGCTGTACTGCAACAGTCGCTAAGTCAAAAAACGCATCCCCTGTTGCCGATTCTACTGAATCGGGCGTCAATCTATGCCACTCGCCTGCGTCACCCATTGATGGGTAAAGCACGCGTTCCCTGCAAGATCCAATGGCGAGAAAAGTCTTCCCCGATAAAATGCTGGGCCGAGATCGTCGGCCATGGTAACGAGCACCTGCCAGAAAATCTTAAGAAATCGTTAGATGCCCTCACCCGCCCTGATTGGGAGCTGGCGGTACAGGTGTACGAAAGCATCCGACAACTAGATGGCCGCAGAATAAAATCTGCTAAAAAAATTATCCAACTCGCCCTGAATTGCCGATCAGCTCGATGGTCTGATAGCTGTTACGGCTCTCTGACGGATTTGGCGGAGCTTGTCGAGTTGATTCTTGAATGTGGTATTCCTAAGAGGAGAATCTTGTTAGTGCATCACGCACGCAGAGGGCAAGAGCAATCTGATCGACGCAAATACTTAGTTAAATGGGCCACCGCTGCAAAGTTGCCCGTTTCTCAGCTCACTAGCGGCGAAGAGTCTAACCTGAAAAGTACAGACAAAAAGGGCTCGGTCACTATCAAGATTTTAAATGACAATTATGACGAGGGCGAAGCTAAAAAGAAAAGAGGGAAAAAAGGATCCTCCGGATTTTACTTCGCTCTTAGACTTTTACATCAACAGTTTAGTATGAATTAACACTTTCTAGATAAAAAGTAGCATCAGCATAATAACCTAACCGTTTTTGTATCGCTCAATAAATGGCCAATTGACTTCTTCAAAAAGAGGCCGGATATACGGCAGCTATCCTGTCCCTATCATTAAATGCACAAAGCCTTTGCGAAAAAAAAAAGGGGGGGGGACCATATACGGACACTGATTGGTTTAGTTGCAAAGTATTGTTGCTGAGACCGATCTTCCATCATGGCCTAAGCCACATTGGAAACTAATCACAAAGCACCCAGGCAGGCTGAAACGTGACAAAAAAACGTGAATAGCACAAAAAAAGTGCGCTTTTCGGAACAATTATTTTTTTCCAGCGTCGGATAATACACACAAACCCGAAGCTGGAGGCGACGATGAACAGCCATGATTTCCGAATTGACACAGACGGATGCGAATTATTTGAAAACCCATCTAAAATCTTTACCGCTTTAGGCATCCTCAGCTGCCAATTAGAAAAATTAGACAAAATAATGATGGGGCAGCTTAGCGATAGAAATTTGTCATTAAACTATAGATGCCCTGCTGGACTATCTGGAGGAACTGAAATAGTAATAAATTCCAACCTGAACTACCCGGAAGATGTATTAGATGAAATAAAAGTATATTTATTAAGCTCTAGGCGTGTCATTCTCGAGTCGATAAACAACATTAAAAGTAGAGATGATTTTAATATCTTATGCAGCGATCTCATAGATCTTGAAAAACAGATAACAAAAAAAACAACTAGTTTGATTTTGCCGATCTGCAAACTTCCTGTAGAGAAGCTTGCTGAAGCCATAGTTTCATTATCAGAAATAACTTTAAGCAGGCGCACTAATACTAAAATTATTTACATAGACAATAACGGCAAAATATATTTTCAATGCGGAAGAAAAATATCGCATGAAGAAATTTTAGGAACTCTCAAAGAAGACGATACTGAGTACTATGGCGAGTTTGATATTAAAAAGGCCCCTGGAGATATCAATGTGCAATTTACGCTAATGCGAGATAGTAAACAAATTAAGCATGAGATGTGCAGCGATATATTTTTGAAGGAATGGATTAATGGTGAACATGATTTCAAATGTTTTGCAAAAATGTGTGCCAAGTATAAAGCTGTTAAAACACATCATGGGGTTTTGTTTAGAATAACAGAAGTGCTGGAGATCAAGTTGCCTGAAGAACCAAAAAAACAACTAGATTTAATATGTTAAACATGAACTATTGAGATCTCCCACTGGCAACAAGGATTTGTTTTGCCGACTAGCAAGAGGTTGGTTCAATGCGTTTCAGCACGGCGACGAACACCTCGACGTCATCGGCCACCTGCAATAGGCGATTAATTGTCCAGATCCGGAACGTCCCAGTCCGCCGGGCGCGCCTCGCCGGTCTGGTAGAATTGCTTCAATAGCTTCACGTATTCCAGAAAATCCCGGTTCTCCGTGGCCAGCCGATTAACCATGTCCCAATCGATCTCGGGGCGCTCACGGGCCGCAATCAGCACCTGACTGTCGGCAGGGTTGTCCACCACGTCAAGCTTGATGAAGCCGATGCCGTGGGCGGCGAACAACGTCCGCAGTTCCTTCAGACTATCGGTACTGCCGATTTCTGCCGCGACCAAATAGCCGAAATTGGCCCAAGACGAATTCGACACCGCCTGGGAAAAGCATTCGCGCATGTTCGAACGGTTGATCAGTAGCTTGGCTTCGAACGACCACAACTTGGTGCGCTTGTCGGAATACTGCGTGACGCAATCGCGCACTTCATGGTGCCACTCCTTGCTTAAATCTTCCACGCCTACTACATCCGGACAACAGCCAGCTGTTGCCATTCGGATCGCGATTGTTCGATGAACGCTTTTCGTCGATGCGCTTGAAAAAAACACCAAACTCCTCCCAGGGGTATCGCGAGAGCAGTGGGTAAAGGGCGTGCTCATCAACCTTTGCCTGCCCATCATCAACCGTTGTTGTAGTTACAGATGAACCCTCAGCCGTAACTACCTCTGCGCTGTCTGATTTCTCCGAGTAGTAATACTTGCGCGGTCGACCTTCGGTCATCTTAAACTCCACGTGCTTTTTTGCAGGCGCTGTCAGTTGTGAACTGATCTCCCTGATGATCTGCTGCACGAGGCCGGCATCAGACACCAGCGCTTGACTGCTCTGTGTCTTAGCCTGACATTCATCGGGATACGTCGCAAACACCCAATCGGCGATCTGCCGCGCTGTGAACTTTTCCTCGGGCCGATCCTTCAGCAAACTGATGACGGCTTTTATAAGAGTAAGTATCCCCCGGCAAAGCCAGGGCTTTACAGGTGAACCGCTCAACAGGCTGTTGAAAAACAGCCTGCTGGAGCCCATGGACGGGCGACCAAAATCAATCATTACTTCGTAATGGATTGATTTTGTGAGCAAGACGGAAATCGCATTTTCGGCTTGCGTCGTTGAAAAAGCCCTGGATGGGACTTTTTCAACATCCTGCTAGCGCAACGGCGGGAGCCACAGCAGGCAAAGTAACAACATTCCATTGTTTAGACGACCTTGAATCTAAAAAGCGACAGGCGGGCTTACAGTATCTCCTGCCCTACCAACAATCTCCATCAGCTTCCCGTAGCTGGTCACCACGTCGTATTTCACGTGTTCGGGATCAATCTTGCGGTTGACCTCCGCGAAGAACTTGCGGGCGCATTCGATTTTGGTTTGTTCGATTGCCCGAAGCTCCATGCTGGACATGGAGCCCTTGGTCTCGGCGACGAAATAGATGTGCTTGACCGAGCCTTCCTTAAAGGAAATGGCCCAGTCCGGGTTGTAGTCGCCGACGGGAGTAGGAATCAGGAAACCTCGGGGGAGCTTTGCATAAACGACCACCTCGGTGCTGGTGTCCAGCTCTTTCACAAACTCCCGCTCAACCTTGGAGTCGGTAATCACGTAGTCATAGATGTGGTTCTTCAGCTTCTCGCTGGCCTTGGTGAAGTCCTGCTTGCTTTGGCCTGTGGTGAAAATATCGATATCGTGGGTCTCGGCGATGTTGTCGTAGCTCAGTCGCTCGATGATGATAGTGGCCTTCTGCTCATTGATAAGCCGTGAGCTTTCGGCAATGAAATGCTCCGGGTTCTGTTTGAATTGTTTGAAAACCGCCGTCTGAACGCCACTTAAAATCTCGGCGACGGTCTTTCTTGTCAGTTGGGTGTTTTCGGCGATTTTCCCGAGCAGGTCATAGGTGACCATGGAATGGATTGAGGCATTATGGGTTTCGACTGATGTATTGGTCAGCGTGAATCCGTCACCGCTTCTGAGTTGGCCATCGGTGATCTGATCGCCCTGGACACCGCTTTGGATGGTGTACTGCAGCGGCGTCACCCGCAGCTCTTTGTCCAGAGCCCGGATGCTGTTTTGAATGAGTTCACTGGAATCGAACTCGACACGGTAGACCGCCTTCTGATTGATCCGACTCCAGAGCGCCTTGAACTCTTTTTTCTCGAAGTTGGCATTCAGCGGATTGGTCTTCGGCTTGCGATCATCACCCACGTCGGGCAGCTGGGACTCGCTGAAGACGCTGTCGATCAAGCCAAAAATCTGGTCCGCATGAGGGGCAAGCTCGGGCGGAAGCGCCGCCAGAGTCCCGTTGGCTTTTGCCGCGTGGTAGGCTTCGGCAACCTGATCCGTGTCATCGGTATAGTCGTTCTTGAGCAGATACTTGTATATCTGCTTGGCCATGACCGGGGTAATTTCCACCGTACCGGTTTCCGTGGTGATGACCTTCCCGGTGAAGTAGGCTTCGTCCGCCTTGCGGGGGCGTGCAGAGAGGGAGTCGCTGATCTCACGCTGAAGATTCCCGACGAAGTCCTTGTAACTCTCGCTTGCGACTACGGTCAGGATATTCACGTCATGGACCGTTGCTGGGTTATCCATACGATCCCCGAGCTGGTTGACGCTGATCCGCAACCCCCGGCCAACTTCCTGACGGCGCGAGATCGTGTTGTCGCTGTGTTTGAGCATACACATGACGAAGACATTGGGGTTATCCCAGCCTTCCCGCAGGGCGGAGTGAGAGAAAATGAATCGGACCGGTTCCGCGAAGGAGAGCAGCCGTTCCTTGTCCTTCAGGATGAGATCATAGGCATCGACATCGTCGGAAAGCCCGGCTTCCTCTCCACGCGTCTTGAAGCTCGGATCGGTAAGCTTCTTGGTTTTCTTGTCGATGGAGAAGTAACCGTTGTGGGTGCGGCCAACCTGAATGCCCTTCAGATATTCCTGATAGACTCCACCATCCAAGGGAAGAAGGCTTAAATATTCGGCTTTGAGCCGCTCGTACTCTTCTTCAAAAATCCTGGCGTACTCTCCATGTTCATCGGCCTGGCTGTAGTCCCGGTATTTGACCACCTCGTCGATGAAGAAAAGGGACAGCACCTTGATGCCCTGGGCAAAAAGAACCTGCTCCTTCTCAAGGTGAGCCCTGATCGCCTCCCGGATCTGAATCCGCCGGATAGCCATTTCCGTGATGTCGCCGGTTGCATCACCCGCACTCAGAACATGGCCGTTGGTGAACTCCACCGTGTCCTTGTTGGCGTCGATCTGGGCGATGACAAAGCCGCGATATTGGTCCAGCTCGTTTGATTCAACGAACAGATCCTTGCCTCGCTCCAGGCGTTTGACGATCCGCTTGATGCCACCACCCTGGCGCACTTCCATTTCGATTCGGGCAACTGGTGCCTTCTTGGAAATTTCGATGGATTCCAGGTAGAGATAGGCGTTGGTGCCTGCCAGGCCCTTGACGGCGATCCCGCGCACCGCAATTTTTTTCACCAACTTTTGGTTGTAGGCATCCAGGGCGTCGAGGCGGTGGATCTTGTTGTGCGTGGTCCGGTGGGTGGCCGAGTAGCGCAGGATCATCAGCGGCTTGAACTTGGCCAGAGCCTCCAGTGTCTTTTCGCCCTCCATCTTCTGCGGTTCATCCAGGATAAGGATGGGGCGGTTCGCGGAGATCACATCGATAGGCTTGCGGGACTGGAAGTCGTCCAGTTCACGAAAGATCTTCCGCGCTTCAATAGAAGCTTTCTTGCCTTCTGTCGCCTTCCCTTCAGCATCAACAGCTGCATTGAACGCCTGGATATTGATGACCATGACGTTGATGCCCGCATCAGAGGAGAAGCATTCCAGATGGTGTAGCTGTTTTGAATTGTAGGCAAAGAAGCGGGCCTTTTTGCCGTAGCTCTCGGTGAAATGCTCGGCGGTAATTTCCAGTGATTTGAGCACACCCTCACGGATGGCAATGCTGGGCACCACCACAATGAACTTTGTCCAGCCATACTGCTTGTTCATCTCGAAGAAGGTTTTGACGTAGCAGTAGGTCTTTCCGGTCCCGGTTTCCATCTCCACGTCAAGGTTGACCTTGCATCCGGCGCTGGACACCAGCTTATCCGACAGGGGCAGATTCTGCCGCCGCTGTACGGCATGGATATTGGTCAGCAGCTGGGCATCGGTCAGCTGGAGATCGGTGTTCTTGAAGCCGGTCTGCTCAATATCCATGCCCGGCAAAGTCGGTCCCTTCGCAATGAGCTTTTTGTTCGCGCCCGGGTCGATTCGGTAAGCAATGCCCGAGGTATTCACCTGCCCGGCAAAACAATCAACCACGGATTCCACCGCTTTGGTCTGATAGGGCTGGACTTTGAATTTAAGCTTCATGCCTGCCCCCCGACAATTGCTTCAAAACGTTGCAGCCAAGCATCGAAAAGAGGACATTGCTCCCGCATTCTCTGTATGCCGATACTGCGTGCCACGGCAATTCCCGTTGTTGTTTTGGGAAACTCGCCATTGCGCGACCATCCGTCGAGCCGCTTGGATGGGGCTGTCACCGGGCTGTTGTTAATGGCCTCGGGCTCACCGCACTCGTTCAGGACCGCCGTGACCTTTTCTTCTGCTATATCCAGCTCAGTTGCGAGGCTTGCGCTGTCACTGAAGAGCAGTGCTTCAAATTCGTGGATGGCCATGTGGGGTATGAATCTTCGGTCCGCCCGTTGCGCAGCGAATAGTTCAACCACCGCAGCCTGGGTAGCGCCGTTGACGATCTCCGCAATCTGTGCGGGGGACGCATTCGCGGGAACCAAATCTATGCCCGGCCACTCGCGTACCCCATAAAAATCCACCAGTGTCGTCACATAGGTATCAGCGCGCTGTTTGAGGTGAATTTCAAGGTCTTTCTTGACCCGCTCAAACTTCACGTCACCGCCTTTTTGTCCAGGCTTGCTGACCTGAGTCGGGGTCATGAAAACCATCTTTTGAGCAAGATAGGGCTGCAACAATGAATTGATAAAAATCTCTTCGGTTTTTCCCTCAACAATGGCGATCACCTCGATAAAGTTACTCATAAACCGGCCCTCCGGAGATCACGTTCTTCATCCAGAGTTCACCCACCGAGTAACTTTTGAGCCATTCAGAATAATCATTTTTGTCAAGTCGCTTGAATGTAGATGCGCCGTCTTCACGGTTGACAACAATAATATCGTCAATGCCGAACTGATCGATTAAAGCCGGTGACTGGGTTGCCACGATAACCTGTGTCCGTTTGGAGGCGACCTGAATGAGTTCCGCCAGAATGACGATAGCGGCAGGATGAAGCCCCAATTCAGGTTCATCAACAATAATGGTGGAAGGTGGATTTGGTTGCAGCAGCGCCGTGACAAGGCAAATAAACCGAATGGAACCATCGGAAAGATGATAAGGCTGAAGCGGATAATCCGACCCCTTTTGCATCCAGCTGATATTGACCTCGTTTTTGGCGCCGCTTTCGCGTGGCTCAAGAATGAAGTTATCAAAGAATGGTGTGACCAAGCGAATAGCATTCAGAATATCTTTGTATTCCTTCGGATGCTTTTGCTTCAGCTTATAGAGGAATGGACCGATGTTTGCGGCATCGGTGCGCAACACCTTGTTGTCCTGGACAATCTCATAGTTCCGCATTGCCGCAGTGGAACTGGTGTCGTGAAAGTGATAGATCTGCCACGAGGATATGGCATCGAAAACAGGTTGGCTATATTTGGCATCCCCCTTTTTTTCCTTTACCTCTTTGACCATGCGCGACGTGCCGTCATCGCTATCCCCCAGCACCCACCACCCCGTGGTCCCGCCTTGGCAATACCGCGCCTCGTCTTCAATGGCACAGGCATTGCTCGGTGTAGGCACCAGCTTGAAACGAAATCCGCGAACGCCGAACCTCGTTTCAAACTCCATTTTTTCCGTTACCTTGCGGCCGTTAAAGAGAATATCGCCCGCGCCGCCGTTATCCCGTACATAACGGTTCAAATTGCCGTCGATGAGCGCCCGCAGCATCCTGAAAAAAGAAATGAGGTTACTTTTTCCCGCACCGTTGCCACCCACCACCACATTCAGATTCGTCAATTCAAAATCGACCAGCGCACGGATCGACTTGAAACCCTTTATCGTTAATTTATCCAGAGAAGTTCCCATAGCGCCTCCTATATCGCCTTTACTTCAGTGCCCGGAGACATCTGCTTGAAGATCTGCTCCACGTTGATCTTGACGGCATCGGAGACAAAACCGGTGTCACGGAACACAACCCGTAGCGGTTCAAACCGGGCCAGCTCCTTAACGAGGTCCTCACTCACGCCGGTATCGAAGCAGGCGACAAGATCGTAGGGCGGCTCATTGACGAAAAAGACGGTCTTACCCTGGACGGTCTCTTTTCGGATGGGCAGTGAAAGATCCACGCCCCAGTCCAGCAATACCTGGAAGAGCAGGTCTTCGGGCTTGCGATCCGACTTGATGTTGTCGGTGAAAATCTTCAGCTGACCTTGTTCGATGGCGTCCGGCCTATAGTAGACGTCGGCCATGTTGGATGAATCGACCTTGAGGACACGGAAGCCGATGTCCTTGTTCCACCCTTCATGGTATTCGCCTTCTATAGATTTTTTTCCAGCACGGCGGATTCGCTCCTTACTGAGTTCAGCAATTGATTGGAACCCCGCTTTGTATGCTGAGGATTTCTCATCGCAGGGTTCAGGCAACTGGACCATGATAAACTTCCGATGCCCACCGTCTTCAGCATTTTGATTGATAACAGCATGTGCTGTGGTTGCGGAACCAGCAAAGAAATCCAGAACTAAATCCTTTCCATTAGTTCCAATTTGAATAAGCGTCTTTAGCAGTTCGGTAGATTTTGGAAAATCCATTACCGCTGATCCGAACAAATCTTTTATGACCTTTCGTCCTTGATCATTGGTAATTTCCTTTGTCATCCATACCGACTTCACTAAGGTTTTCGCAAGCTCTCCGTCGGCCCCGACGAGATAATCTTTGCGATATATTCGCCACTCATCTGCCGTCTTTTCAGCTGTGAGCAGAATGGATTCATTCGTCACCTTTTCTTTTCCCCACGTCCAACACGTCTTGGTGCCATCTGGGGCGTCAGGCCAAACCTCATCAGTGAATGTGTCATCCCGAATTAAAGAAACACTCCCATCATTAGGATTAACAAAAAGAGGATAGTAGAGCTTTGGACGAGTCGTAGGATTAAATGATTGATTCCGATTTCTCAAACCCAGCAGACGGTATTTTCCTCTTTCGTCTTCTCGGTTGTACTCGTCAACCATTCGACCTTCCTTTTCAATGCCGTAGATGGCATTTTCATTCATGGCGTCTTTTACAAAAATCAAAATAGATTCATGCGTTTTTGCCACAAATTTATCAAGGTGACGTCCACGAGGATTAAGCTGAACAGCAAGTTGTGCAATGAAATTTTCTTCTCCAAAAATTTCAGAACATACGCGCATTAAGCTGTGTACTTCATGATCATCAATACTGATAAATATGACGCCATCATCGCTCAACAGATTTCGCGCCAGTTTCAGCCGTGGGTACATCATAGATAGCCAATCAGAATGGAATCGGCCATTGGCCTCAGTGTTCGCAATCAGCCGATTGCCTTCTTCATCCTTCTGATTTGATCTTTTAAGAAACTCATCTGAGTTCTCGGAAAAATCGTCTTCATAGATAAAATCGTTGCCCGTATTGTACGGTGGGTCGATGTAGATCATCTTGACCTTGCCGAGGTAGGTCTCCTGGAGCAGCTTCAAGGCCTCCAGGTTATCGCCCTCAATAAACAGGTTCTTCGTGACATCAAAATCCACGCTCTCTTCCTGGCAGGGGCGCAGGGTCCTGGCGATGGGCGCGTTGGCGGTAAGTAGCGCCTCGCGTTTCCCTGGCCAGTTGAGGTGGTAACGCTCCTGTGGGCCTTCCACGATGGATTCGGACAACTCCTGACGCAGCTGGTCGAAATCGACCGCAAGCTTCGGCTTACCGTCTTCGCTCTGGGCCTCGGCCACACAGCCGGGAAACAGCTCTCGGATACGGGCAATGTTTTCCTGGGTCAGGTTCGGAGAGTGCATTTTCATCTTTTCCATCATGTTCGTCCTTTAGGGTGCGACTGCCGTCCCGCTTAACGGGCGGGTCAGATTTTTAAGTTCTTGTTTCAGATCACGAAGCTCGGCGTTGATCGCGACCTTGCGGTTAAATTGCTTTTCTTTGCGGAGCCGGGCCTCGCAACGCTCCAGCTCCCGCTGCTTGAGGCGAATACGCTCCATCCGTCCCACCCGCGTTTGCAGGTCTTCGCCCGGCCGTGCCGGGTACGGCATCAGGGGCATCAGCAAATGGCCGTAAAGCGCCTCGAGGTCGAAAACCATCGGCAGGGGCTTGCGTGGCGTATCGGTGGCTGTCCAATCGCCATCGAAATATTCGCTGATGACCCACTTGCTGGCATCCGCTTCACTTGGCCGCTTAAAGGCAGCAATGGGTTGTACTTTTCCGTCGAACCGAAGCTCAAAAATGATCGGGAAGGGAATGGCCAGGTCAATGCAGCGCAGCACCTCGGGTTTGAGTTCGTCCCCCTTGAGCGTGATACTGAAGATCTGGATTTCAGGCACGGCCTTTGATGCCTTCAGGTTGACTGTCTCCGGGGCAAGCTTGTGCTGCCAGACGATCTGTTCCACCTGCCGGACAAACATCTGTCTGACTGCAGCGCTGGGGCTTCCGTGTTCGTAGATTTTGTTCTTGGGCAGCACGCGTCCGAAGGCGGCGTTTTTGGGATAGTCGAAGAGCACGGCTGTCATCCTTCCTCCTGCGCCACGAGAAAGGCGACGAGCTCGAAATCATCGAGCCCGGCGATGGTGTTTACCAGCGCCGTGGTCTTGCCGCCGGAGAACAGGCTGTCCAGATCCTTTTCCTCTTTGACGTCGATCATCGAACGAATGGCGGTACTTAGCAGATCGGAGCAGGTCTTCATGTTCCGGCCTTCGTCGGTCTGCTGATTGAAGAGGCGGCAGACCGCCTGAATGGGTTCCGGTTGTCCCTTACAGCTGGATCGCACCAGGTCGAGCAGTGTTTTGACCTCGGTGTGGTTGGCGATGACCTGGCCGTCGCCAGAGATATAGATCAGGTAGTAAGGATGCAGCCGGTTCTGCTGATTGATGTTGACCTCATGATTGCGGTTGCGCAGGGCAAAGATGACCCCGGGGTGCAATCCCATTGCGGGCCTGGCTGGGACAACCGCATGCATGCCATTAGGCACGTTGGCAAGGTCGCCATTGGTTTTGACATAGTTCAGCAGATCCATCCGGAAGTCGTTCAGGCCGAGATCGGTGATGGAAACACCCGTTTTCAGGTCTTCCAGTTCGATCACCTCTTCCTGCAAGCGCCGGAGTTGCTCCTTTCGATACGAAATCTCGCTGCTTTTTGCCGTGAGGACGTTGTCGTCGCCGGTGGCCGTCACGTCGGCAATGACCATCCGGTTTTCAACCCGTTCCTTGAGATTGATGTATTCATCCAGAGAAATGTCGGGCCAATAGTTCACCAGTTGGATGGTCTTGTTGATGGAGCCGATGCGGTCGATCCGACCGAATCGCTGAATGATGCGAACCGGATTCCAGTGGATGTCATAGTTGACCAGGTAATCGCAGTCCTGAAGGTTCTGCCCCTCGGAGATACAGTCGGTGCCAATCAGCAGGTCCAATTCGGCCGGTTCATTTGGCAACACCTGAGCCTTCTCCTTGGCGCGAGGAGAAAAAAGCGTCAACAGCGACTGGAAATCATAATTTTTTCTGAGGGTTGATTTCGGCGTATCCTTTCCGGTTACTTTTCCGGTGTGCAGCCTCTGCGTTGCCAGTAGGGTATTCGCCAGGTTGTTGTAGAGGTAATTCGCTGTATCGGCAAAGGCAGTGAAAACAAGGACTTTTCTATTGCCGTCATTGATAGGGTTTTCAATCTTGCTGAGAATCAGGGCCTTGAGGTGTTGCAGCTTGGCGTCGTCCTCGGGTGTGACTTTTGCCATGGACTCCAGCAAGGCGTTAATGACTTCCAGATCAGCCTTCAGGTCGTGTTCCCACGAAGGAAGATCCATGTCCGCAAGGTTTATCTTCACCTTGCCGCCGATCTCGGCGTCATCCGGAACTGGGATATCGTCCTCTTCGGCTTCGAGGTTTGCCAGACTATCGGTCCAGTCAGAGACACTGCCAGCATCGCCTGCAATCCTGAATGAATCGATTTTGCTCAGGGTGCGAGCGTGGTTGTCGTGCAGGCTTTTCAGGGTGAGCCGGAATGCCTCAACCGAGCTTTCCAGACGTTTGAGCAGATTGGTCGTCATCAATGCCTGCAGGCTTCGTTCGCGGTCCGCCTGCTTCAGCTTCCCTTTGCCACCTTCCACCTGCGTGTCGTACAGGTCTTCATATTTTTTGAGCCGACTGGGCAGGATGTAGCTGATCGGGGCGTAAACGGCGAGCTTGAGCAGCGAGAGCTGTTCAAAGATCTCATTAAAGCTCATGACATCCGTGCGGCCGGTCAGTGGCGAATGGAATGACAGCGGTTTGCGGCGCTCGGGAAACTGGCCTATGTCACTGGTGTCGTAGAAGGTCTGGATATGTTTGCGCGAACGGGCAATGGTGACGCTGTCAAGCAGTTCAAAGAAGTCAAAATCAAGGGAATCCAGAATAGCCCGCGCCGTGCGATCCTCGGGTGCCAGTTTTGACCACTGGTTGAAGACCGTCTGGGCATTGCGGAAGATTTCTTCCACTGATCTGCCCGTGCGCAGCTTCTTGCTGAGATTTTCAGAGTCGCCTTCGTAAGCCAGCGCGAGTTGGTTGCGCAGATCATTGAAGCGGTTGTTGACGGGGGTGGCGGACAGCATCAGAACCTTGGTTTTAACGCCTTGGCGGACGACCTGATTCATCAGTTTCTGATAGCGGGTTTCCCGGTCTTTAACGGCATCGTTGTTGCGGAAATTATGCGATTCATCGATGACGACTAGATCATAATTGCCCCAGTTAACACGGTTCAGGGGAATGCCGAACGACTCTCCCGAGGTGCGGGACAGGTCGGTATGGCACAAAACATCATAATTAAACCGATCCTTGGAGAAGATATTGGTCGTCAGGTTGCTGTTGTAGTTCAGCCAGTTGTCCGCAAGTTTCTTGGGGCAAAGCACCAGCACCGAGCGGTTGCGCAGTTCGTAATATTTCACAACGGCCAGAGCCGTGAATGTTTTTCCAAGGCCCACGCTGTCGGCCAGGATACAGCCGTTGTAGGTTTCTAGCTTATTGATAATGCCTATGGCGGCATCACGCTGAAAGTTGAAAAGCTTGTTCCAGACCAGCGTATCCTGATAACCCGTGCGGTCGTTGGGCAGGACGTCTTCGTCGATATCATCGAGGAAATCACTGAAGATGTTGTAGAGCATCAGGAAATAGATGCGCTCGGGTGAATTTTCCTGATAGACCGACTCGATATGATCACAGATTATGGTGGTTACATCTTCAAGTTTTGTCGGGTCACTCCATATCTGGTCAAAAAGCTGAAAGTATGTCGATGTGAAAGCCGTCTCGTCTACCCGATTGACGATGTTGGAAACGGCATCACCCTGCTGGTATCCCAGATCAACAGCGGTGAAACCATGCAAAGGCATATATGCCGCTTCCAGCGAAGGCCCCTGAATGCAGGCGAACTGCTGCATCGGGGATTTGGTCTTGTTTGAGCGGAATTTGGCTTTGCGGCGCATCCATTCGGCACACTCTCGAGCAATAGCACGCTGGGTGAGCTTATTACGAAGCTGGATTTCAAATTCGGAGCCGTAGAGGCTGCGTTCCCGGTTAGTTTTGGGGATAAAAAACTCTCGGCGTTCTTTTCTGAATTTGTCGGTGACTTCGTTGGGGACAAATGTAGGTGCTGTGAAGATGAATTCCAACGACTCGATCTTTGCGAGCTCGGACTTTAAAGCTTCATAGGCATAAATTGAAAAGCAAGATGCCGCGATCTTCAATTTCGCCCTGGGGCGGATCGAAGCCTTCAGATCGTCGCCGAGCAAAGAACTAACATTGTCGATGATCTTCATCAGGCCAACTCCCCTTGTCCCCGACATAGTACATTAAATTGCTCGAACTGCATTCGCGCCTACTTCACTGAAAAGGCTTTTCCAAGCTACCGAAAGTTTATAGGCGCGAACCTAAAATCTTGGGCACAGCCCAGTTACTTTTGGGAGATCTCCTGCTGCCGCCACACCTTCCAAACCGTTTTCAGAAAGCTTTCAGTCTGGCGGAATTTGAGCTGATCTGGCTATCATCCATCCATCAAGCTTGGCGTTGCAAGATGGGTGTGATAATCCATTGGCGTTTAGAATAAAGAAAAGATTTTCGTTCAATTACTTGATCGCCTCGCTCGAAATGGTCGTCTGTCAGCCTTGTCCATACTAATGAATTATTTCATTTAACTGATATCAGAACTGGAATCACCCGAACCCTCAAAATTTAAAATTTTTTCTGAATCTGATTCGGGCAATTGTTCAACCGAACGAAGCTTGCGTTCCATTGCGCGAGTACGAACCTCCGTATCGTTAATGGTTTTCGATGCAGTATTGAGTTGCTTTTTCACTTTGGAGAGAACTTCGCCGAATCTTCCGAATTCTGTTTTTACAGCAGCAAGCACACGCCAGACTTCAGAGGCACGTTGTTCAATAGCCAGAGTTTGGAAGCCCACCCGCAAGCTACTAAGGATAGCTACAAGATTTGTCGGCCCAGCCACCACAATTCGGTAGTTATGTTGAAGATCTTCCACGATTGAAGGCTGGCGCAACACTTCAGCGTATAGGCCTTCAGTCGGTAAAAAAAGAATCGCAAAGTCCGTTGTTGCTGGTGGATTAATATATTTATCGTGAATTTCTTTAGCTGAACCCTTAACTGCACGCAACAGCGCATCGGTGGCTGTCTGCACGGCGACAGGATCCGCTTTATCAGCTGCATCCTGCAGGCGTGCATAATCTTCCTGAGGGAATTTCGAATCTATCGGCAAGTACACCACGCTGTTTGGGTCATCCTTTGACCCGGGCAACCGTACAGCAAACTCTACGCGCTCGGCAGTTTCCGGCTTCACGCAGACATTTTTATCATACTGGTTAGGGGTGAGAATCTGATCTAGTATGGCACCTAACTGTACCTCGGCCCAAGTGCCACGGGCTTTTACGTTGGTAAGAACTCTCTTCAGATCCCCCACGCCATTGGCCAAGCCTTGCATTTCTCCTAACCCTTTATGTACAGCTTCAAGTCGGTCACTTACCAGCTTGAAAGATTCACCCAAGCGTTTCTCCAGAGTGTCATGAAGCTTTTCATCGACTGTTTTGCGCATTTCATCAAGCTTCTTCTCGTTGGTATACTGAAGCTCTTTCACCCGTTCGTCCAGCGTCGAACGGATACGATCAATTGCCTGCTGGTTGCTGGAATTTAATTCTTTAAGTTGCCTGGTCACCCCTTCCAGTTTCTCTTTTTGCACGTCGGCCATACCTTCAGTCGATTTAGCTATGGTTTCGCCTGCCCGGTTGAGTCCTTCTGCCATGGCCCCACGAATTTCTGTAAATTTTTTCTCGTTGTTTTCCTGCAACTGCCCAACTCGCTCATCAAGCGTCCTACGTACCCGATCAATTGACGACTGATTAGACTCATTCATCTGCCGGAGTTGGTCTGACATCCCTTCAAGCTGCTCTTTTTGCGCCCTACCAAGTTGCGCGGCAGACTCGGCAAACCTGGTGCTGATATCTTTCATACCGTCGGTAAGTGTTATGCGCATTTCTGTAATTTTATTCTCATTCCCACCTTGGAGCTCTTTCACTTTCTCATCGAAGGTGTTACGAACCTTCTCTAGTGATTCTCGATTCGATACCTCAAACCCCTTTAGCTGTTCTGTCATGGCTCCCAGTCGCTCTAGCTGCAAATTCCCCATAGTCGTAAGCGAGCCTGTGAGCGTCGTAGCAACCGACTGAAAATGACTGGTTATTTCTTCACGCAGAGTCTTAGCCGCATTTAGCGCCTCTTCTCGCCCTGCACGCAGCTCACCCTGGATATCCTGATTATCGTGCTCTTCCTTGCGTCCACTTTTTATCATAGCTAATAAAGAAAAAACTGTAGCCATCAGAGAAAGCCCACAGGCGATCCATAAAAGTTTTTCGATCATTTTTAGGAACTCCGAAATAGTTGATTTATTTGAACATCAAGCAGAGTAATTCATTGAAATAGGCCTCTGATTTTTTAAATCCGAAAATATATTTTCCATAATTTTATAAAAATATTTGAACGAAAATTATTTTACTAGCTTATCATTTCGAGAGTGTCAAGTTGACGGATCAATGAGGATTTGTCATCAGCAGTTTTCAGCAACATGGAGATACCTATTCATCAAAGCATTGGAAAAAGCAGGTCCAAGGAACGGGCTAAGAAGCGCTTTGAACGACTTTCTCACGGCAGAGCCTGCTCCAGCCCCTCAATGCCAAGATCCTTGATCTCCCCCGGCACCAACTGCAACGTCAGCGCCACCATCAGCCCATCAATCACCGAACTGGTCAGGGCAAACGGCTTACCATCAATCTGACTGGTTTTCTCAAAAAACAGCGGATGCTGCGGATCGGCCGGAAAGCTTGAGAACGACTGAACCGGCGTCAGGCTGCGGGAGATGGAAAAGCCTGGCTTCTCGATCAGGTTGAATTGCCCCGGCCGGTCGTAGTCAATCCGGGCCGTGAGCTTTGCCAGTGTCTCCTGTGGCAGACCAGCGACAAAAGTGATCAACTTGTTCATCTCAACCGGCTGGTGGGCCACCTGGGCACTGACGCCCTGGCTGCCGACACGGAACTGGTAGCAGCGGGCCTTGAACCGCCCAGCGTAGGCAAAGCCCTGACAAAGCAGCTCTATGCGCTCCGGTGAACGAACCAGCTGGTAAAGATTGCGGACAAAGTAATGCTGCGTTGCCATACAAACCTCCTGTCGCGGCCGCCGTAACATCTCGCCCAGATCATTTTGCCAATCACAGCCGCCCATCAGAGAGAAAATTTAGTTTTTTTATAGCATGAAGCATCATTTAGCGGAATTATTTTAATCTTTAAGCCTCATGCCCCTCTCGTGCCTCTCTGGCTGAGGAGGCCGGTCGTATTGCTCTGCGAGCATTTCTCGACCATTCCCTCTGTCCTCAGCCCTTCTGCCATTCCTCTTCAGCCCTGCCTGTCCGCAGCAGGCAGCCAGCCGCTGTTGGTGATATTCTCTGCATACAGCCAGCTAAACCTGTTATTTCAGGATGATAACCACGCCAGCCTCGCGCTGCCGTCGGTTCTGCCGATCCGCTTTCCCCTCTCATCGTATAACCCCAGCATACATTTGCGCCGCTTGCGACCGCTTTTGCTGCCACGCCAGCCTGCAAACGCTGCCCCTGCGTGCGCAGGATATTTTTTTCTGTGATATTTTCTTCCTTGTTTCAGCTGGTTACGCTGATTCTTTCGTAATTCCTGCGTTTATTGGCACTGGTTGGCACGTCTTGCGCAGTAGCATCTGGGCAAGAACAACGCACTACCGCAAGCCTTCAACCGTAACCACAGGAGGACATCATGAAAACCACCACGCTGCTGACCTTGACTTCCTTGCTGGCGGCTTCGCCGGTCTACGCGGCGGCCGATGCTTCCTCCAGCGGTTTTCTGCTCTGGGCATTCCTTGGCTTCTTTGCCCTGCTGATCGCCACCCAGATCCTGCCGTCGCTGCTGTTGCTGGTCGGCATCACCCGAGCGGTAACCCACAGCAAGGAAACACTGCCGCTGAAATAGCTCCGGCACAAGGACAACCGAACAAACCGATGACCGATTCAACCCCCATAAACGTTTCACCACAGGAGGACGCCATGAAAACCACCTTTAAAACCACCCTGCTCTCGTTGACCTCGTTGCTGCTTGCCTCGCCGGTGTTCGCTGCCACGCAGCGCGCTGACCACAGTGGTCTTTTGGTCTGGTTGTTCCTCGGCTTCTGCGGCCTGATCGTTGTCGCTCAGCTGGTCCCGGCGGTTCTGGTGATGTTCGGCATCGTCAAGGCCGTCGCCAGCCCGAAGGAAGTCAGCGGCAAGGCCTGATCGCACGGCACCGTCAGCAACAACTCCAACCCTTGAAGCGACCTTATCCCGCTGCCGCCGGATTATCGGCGGCAGCCTTTAGCGCCCGGAGAAACCCCATGAAATCCTCTGCCCTTAAAGCCCTGATCCTCACCGCTGTGCTGCCGCTGGCTTCGGCTTCTTCTGCCTTTGCTGCCTCGACGGCCGGGCGCACTGACCACAGTGGTCTGTTGGTCTGGTTGTTCCTTGGCTTCTGCGCTCTGATCGTGGTGGCCCAGCTGGTGCCGGCGCTGCTGGTGATGTTCGGTATCGTCAAGGCGGTGGCCAGCCCGAAGGAGACGGCAGCGGTGAAGCATCACTAAATCCTCTGCGCCCTGGCTTGATTCTGCCGCTACCCCCGCTACTCTGTTGACCCGGTTCTTTTTTGGAGGTTCGCCATGAACAGCACCCTGGATGTTCTCATCACCCGTGCCGAGAATCGCACGGCGACCCAGGAAGAACAGCTGCACCAGCTGGCGCGGCAAACGGGTGGCCGGCCACTGAGCGTGGCGAATCTGGCCGAGGCCGTCAGTGCCTTAAGAAACTGCGATCAACCCATTGTGCTGCTGAGTGAACGCTTCGATCGCAGCAGCGCCCTGGAGATGATCCGCCTGCTGCGCCAGTGCAACCGCAGGGTGCGGATCATCCTGCTGGCCGATACCGACAATGTCAGCTTTTTGCGCCAGGCCCGCAGTGCCGGCATCTTCTATCACGCGCTGGAACCGCGCAGCGAAGAGGATCTGGCGGAACTGAAACTGGCGCTGCACAGCGCGGTGGAACAGTGCCACGAACAGCAGCAGGCCGAGCAACGGGAGCACCGTCTGTGGAGGCATCTGGCCACGGCGCTGGGCTAGCGAAAAAGCGACTCTGCGATGAGATGAAATGAAGACAGGAAGGGACTGCGCCCCGCCAGGGATATCTGGCGGAGCGTTTTTGTGTGCGTGGGAAGGGCGTAAGATTCACAATCCCCATTAAGCCCTGAGCCTTCAATTTGTACCGTCACCAGAGTTCAGGACTGTTGATCCGACCACAGTGGCTCGGCCTGCCCGCACTGGTCCCCTGCCCCGCCAGCAGCCAGCTGAAGGGCCAGTTTCAGGGCATCAACAGGCCAAAAGCACTCCGGCCGGGGTTGCATTACCTCGGGCAGGCCCTGTTGTGGCCGGCAGTTGAGAATAGCACTCCGCCAGCGCTGCGGAATGCTGCCTATTCCGTACAGCGCACCAAGCAATGCGCCGCAGATAGCGGCATTGGTATCAGTATCACCACCCCTCATGACCGTATCAATGATAGCGGTTTCCGGCTCTGGCGCCCTCAGCAGTTGCCATAAGGCGTTTTGCCAAGCAATCAGCACCCAGCCTTCTTGCCGGGTATAACTTTTCGGCGGCGCGTCTCTGGCTTCCTGGGTGACCTGTAACAGCAATGGATCAACATGTTGCAACCGCGCCATCTCCAGAATACGGGCATATAGCGGTTCGGGGGCCAAACCATCCCGAATCGCCAGAACCAGCGCCGTGGCATAAAGAGCGTTGACCTGTTGGCACAGCGGATGTGGATGGGTCAGCGCCGCATCCTGCCGGGCCAGTTCGGCAACCTCCTCAAGGGAACAACGCAACCCGAAAATGCCCAGGGGACTGATCCGCATCAGGGCGCCATTGGCCTGACTGACCGGATTGGGATAGCCGCGCAGACCGGCCGACACCGTCATACCGCAATCGAAGGGTTGTGAATCAATCCAGAAGCGATAAGCCGCCAGAACCGCTTCCTTATCGTATTTCCCCATCCTGACGAGGGTTCGCGCCAGCATCAGCGCCATTTCGGAATCGTCTGTCGGTTGGCCGGCCAAAGTGTTCCATGTGCCGCCATCCATCATATCCCGCACCCCTGCGGGAAAATACCGGCCGATAGAATCCGGCGTCTGGAACTCCACCAGACTACCAAGGGCGTCGCCGGCCAACTGTCCCAGCAGACACCCCTGGGCGCGTGAGAGCTGAGCAGAAGACAAATTGTGCGATGTCGGATGCAATATTTTTCCTTTCTTGCCGCAAACAGCAGGAAATCGGCACGCAAAAAAATAAGAATGAGTCTGAAAGCTGGTCAGGACAGCATGAACAGGGTCTGGGCAGGGTCAGCAGGTGGCCGATCCCTGCTTGGCCAAAATGTCCTTCAGGAAAAAGCGGAACAGCACCTCAATCTGGGGCAGCGCGCTGGTCAGCGTATGGTCGCTGTTAAGCATCTGCAACGGGACCTGATGCTCTTGAGCGTAGGCCAGAACCGGGGCTGGCGGCACCACCGTATCCTGCCAGGCGTGAATGATCTGGCAGGAAAAAGCTGCTGGTGGCGGAACTGGCGCATAGCCTGCCAGGCCGATGGCCGGTGCCATTAAAAACAACCCCATGGGAGTCAGGGCCGTGGCCGCGCTCAGGCACACATGACCGCCCATGCTTGAGCCTACCAGGATCAGTTCGTCCGCAACATCGCCACAGAGCTCCAGTAGAAATCGGCACCGCTCGGCCGCATCGGGGAAAGAGCGAAAATCTGGACTTTCCACCCGGCAGCCACAATCACGAGCAATGGCGGCCAAAGCAATAATCTTGCGGCCCCAGGGACCACTTTCCTTGCCATGGGCGAAGAGAACCAGGGGATTGGTTTCCATAAAGACTCCTCAGGGAACAGCAACATGGCAACAACGGACGATAAGTCAGCAAGGGCTGTCTGCGGCGGTGTCATCTCTCGTCGAGTTGCGGTATCTGCGCCGCGTCGAAACGTTTCTTCAGCAAGCGAACCCTGAAATAGGCCGAAACCGCCATGGCCGGGAACACAAACACATAAAGGGTAACAATCGTGCACCAGGCCGGGTTATCGAGAAATACCTGCATCATAGAGTAACCCCCTTTTTGAAAAATGATCATCCGTTAAATACCCAGAACCCCTCTCACGAGACCACGACAAGACCTGCGTTTCGTCGCGCTGCCCCAACTGAGCACTGTTTTTCAGGGCTCTCACCCTCCCCTTGCCGCATAACAGGATTACTGACTCAGCAGGGCCTTGAACACGAATCCCGTCAGGGTCAGGCCACAATACAGCAGCCAGATACGAAAAGTCTGCCAACCCAGCACCAAAACAGAGGGCTCCCTGCTGATCAAGTTGTGCTCATCGGTGCGAACCGGCCGTCCTTCGACTTGCAACCAGAGCGCTGTCATCAGCAAGCGGCCCGCCACCACGGTGAAAAATGCCGCCAAGGCGCAAAGCAGCATCAGAGCGGCAAGAAGCGTGAGGGTCTCCGGACTGGAACCGATCTCGAGCAGCGTCTCACTGAAGTTCCCCGCCACTGGCTTGCTAATGTTGCTTCCATTTCCAACATTTACACATCCCATCACTGCCTCCCGTGCCGCTGCCTGCAACCGTCTGGCAAACGCTATCGCAGTGCGCGGCCAAACCTTGCTAACAGACCGACATGGTGCGGATACGTTGCTTTTGCCTTTTTTGTGAGGCAGTCTAGCGGGAAGCAGCGACAGATCATGACGCATTGCGCTTTGTGCTGCCGTTGCTACCGTCGATGGAGTTGCGAACTTTCCCTCTATCGGACAGCAGTTGTCGCACAGATGAACCAAGCTGCCGCCAGTTCCCCACCTGAAAACAGCTGCGATTAAATCACAGAAGGGTCAGAACCCATGGAAACCTTGCTGCGTCACTGGCATATGTTGCGGTTGTTACCGCGTCATCCCCGCAAAATCAGCACGGCTGATCTAGAATCCGCTCTGGACAGTGCTGGCTTTCCTACCAGCCGACGCACCATTCAGCGCGACCTCGACAAGCTCTCGACGGAATTTCCCTTGGTCTGTGATGGCAACAAACCCGCCGGCTGGTCTTGGCAGGCCAGCGCCGCCGCTTTCGACATCCCTGGCATGGATACCGCTGCCGCGCTGACCTTTCAGATGGTTGACACCTATCTGCGGCGGCTGCTGCCGCAAGGCTGCCTGCAGGCGCTGCAGCCCCATCTGGCGCGGGCCGAGCAGTTGCTGGAGCAGCTTGAAGGTGGAGGTCTGAAAAACTGGCCCGACAAGGTCCGTATTGTTCAGCGCACTCAGAGTCTGCAACCGCCAGTGATTGATGCTGCCGTCGTGGATGTGGTCTACGAAGCTCTGTTTCACGACCGCCAATTTCTCGGTTGCTATCACAGCCGCAACGATGGCACCCGGCGGGAGTTTGTCGTTAATCCTTTAGGACTTATTTTCAGTGATCCGCTGATCTATCTGGTGGCGAGCCTGTGGGACTATCCGGATGTGCGGTTGCTGGCCTTGCATCGTTTCGACAGTGCCCGGCTGCTCAAGGATGGCTGCCGACGGCCAGCAGGATTTGATCTGGAGGCCTATCTGGCCCAGGGGGGCGCCGAATTTGTTACGACCCCGATGGCTGGAACCCTTGAGCTGCAAATGCTGATGACCACTGCAGTGGCCTTTCACCTGCGGGAAAGCCCGATCAGTACCGATCAGCGCATCACTGATGGGCCAACCGGTTGGCTGTATATCCGTGCCACGGTGAATGACAGTCAGCAACTGCGCTGGTGGCTGCTGGGCTTCGCCGATCAGGTGGAAGTACTGCAACCTCAATCTCTGCGGGAGGAAATTGCAGCCAAAGCCCAGGCCATGGTGCAACGCTATCAGGGGATTTCGTCCGAATCACCGCGGTAGCAAAAACCGCGTCGGACAACCAGAATAATAAAAAGGCCTGTTGGATCAAAAGCCAGGGCAACGGGCGAATCATGCGCGTTGCCCTGCCCTTGCCGCGCCCGGCGGGATCTCAGGCTGCCCGGTTGCATTGCAAACTAACAGGGTCTGTCTTGTTAGGGGTGAAGGCAATGGTTCAGGATTGACCGAAGCCGATCGGCCGCTGACGCTGTTCACTCTTGCTCTGCACCTCCTGCCGCAGCATTTCGATCAGGGTCGCGACATTCTCTCCGCAGTCTAATAAGCTGGCTTTTTTGTGCACCAAGGCAAAATCTCCAGGTGTCAGGCCGGACAAACCCGTTACCTCTGCTGCCGGCAGCTGCAGGCCAAAGAAACGCTCAAAGGCCAACGAGCGCTGATCAGGACCAAGGCTGTCACAGTGGCACTTAAAGGTGAAGCGCCGCAGAGACGCCTGATCGATCCGATCCATCAGATTCGTGGTGCAGGCAAACGGCAACGGATGTGTTTCCATCCAAGTGAGCATCTCATTGACCTGGGTCACCTCCCAGCTGCGCTGGGCGTAACGGCGATCCCCCAACAGGGAATCTGCCTCGTCGAACACCAGAAAGGCCTCCTTGTCCAGCGCTTCTCGAAAGGCCGCCGCAATCCGCTGTTCGGTCTGCCCGACGTAGGCATTAAGCAGATCTGACGCTCGCTTGAGCAGCACCGGCATCCCCAGCGTTTGCGCCAGGTAGCGCACAAAGGCAGATTTACCGGTACCCGGCGGACCGTAAAGACATAAAGAGAAATCACGCTTGCAGGCCTGGGCTACCTGCTGGCGCAACCGGGCAAGGTCGATATCGCAGCACATCAGGTCCAGATGGAACTGACTCTGCGGTCGATCTGCCGGTTTGGCGCCGGGACCGGAGAGAACCCGCACCAGTCCGTCAGTGGCAAACTGGAAGTCCTCCATCCGACCACCGATTTCGCGAGCCACACGGGCGGCATTGTCCACCACTGCCGGCGCAATATCGAGTTCCGCCAGGTGGCGAATCTGCTGTTCCGGCAAACTCAGGGCGTTTTTATTCAGCACCCGCTGCCATACCCGCTGACGCACACTGGCGGGTGGGACCTTCAGCTCAATAGCCAGGCTCATCCGTCGTACAATGGCGGCATCTAGAATCGATACATCATTAAGCACCCACAGGGTCGGCACCGGATTCTGTTCCAGCAGGCGATTGGTGAATACCTTCGAGCCCATGCTGGCCTTGCCACCAAGCAGCCGCGCCAAGCTGTTCCCTTCGAACAGATCATCCATTTCATCAAACAGCAGCAGGCTTTTGCTCTGATAGCGCAACAGGTTCTGCGCCAATTGCAGGTAACCGATGCGTTCGCGCCGGGTGGGTTCTCCGCCCTCATCATCCTGCTCACCGATGGCGTAAAGCCGTACATTCAGCTGGTGGGCCAATGTTTTACAGAGTTCGGTTTTGCCGGTGCCCGGCGGCCCCCACAGCAGCACATTGACGCCAGCGATCCGCTGCGCCAGCACTGCCTGCAGGAACTGGCCGAGGCGTTCGTGGGTTTCTCCCAGGTGTTCAAAGTCTGCCCACAACAACGAAGCGGTCTGCGGCTCGCCCAGAATAAACCGCCGGATATCTTCCGGGCCACCGGTTGATTTTTGCACCGCAATACGCACGGCATCAGGAACCTCATAGATGTCATCAATATCTGAACCGTTGCGATAACGCTGGTTCAGAACACCGCTGGCCAGTAGCCGGCCACCGGGGCGCAGGCGCTCAGCCAGTTCCGCCCTATCGCATCCCAGACAGATTGAGCTCACCTCCTGGGGGCTAAGAGAACAGCGCGTCAGATCATCGCAAAGACGTTGCAGGCTGTCGTGGGTGTAATAGCGCAGTACAAAACTGAAAAATTTGCCCTCGATATCGTCCAGGTCGAGTTCTTCGGCCAGGTAGTCCAGATTATTCTGTAAATTCGATGGTTCTGCTTGGCCAAGTTGCTGGCGACACCGTGCCAGCTGGTCGGCCAGTAACGCCTTGCCGCCTTGTAACACCGCCCTGGGAACGACCCTTTGGTCCAGCTGGTCGGTGAACTTTCTGAACGCCTCAAAAAACGTTTCTTCCGCCACCGTTTCCATACAGGGCATAAAGCTGCCGGTTCCATTGCAGATAATCTCCATCTCCTTGGATCCGATCCGCTGATCTCGCACGAGATGAGCGAGATACTGCAACAGCACATCCTGTTCGAAGGCTTCGACCATGGTTCCCCCCGCTCTTCCTGCTCTTTTTCGTCGACGGTTTGCCCGTCCGATAAAACGTTCAATACTCATGGCGTAACTCTAACCGGCTTATGCGACAGTTAATGTCGCAAGCCGCTATAGACGCTTTTATATAGCGGCAGCGGCTTTATTCTGTGCTAATCTATGGGTTCTTTTTCGTGTGCATCTATCCATGGAATTATTGGCAAAGACTATGAAACCGTTAAGAAATCCTTTAGAGGAAACCCTTTATGAGGCTAACCGGCTGGCTTGAAGACTGGGTCCTCCGAACCAACCACGACCATGCCGCACAACGACGCAGTTGCGCCTGCTGGCCGTCACTGCAGGATTACTTTCCTGCTGCATTTTTAACGCAGGCGGGTTTCGTTGTTATTGACCCGCTGCCTTTTCCCCTAGCCGAGCGCTGGATTCCGTGGGGCACTGGTACTTTTCTTCCCGCGTCTTTTGGTGCCGCTGCCGCTATTACTTACGGCGACACCTATTACCTCCGGCCGGCTTTTGCACACCATCTGTCTCTTCACGTCCACGAACTGGTGCATGTCGCGCAATACCAGCACCTCGGAACCGGGCCATTCTTACGGCGCTATCTGTACCAGTTGCTGCGAACTGGCTACCGCAACGCGCCTTTGGAGCTAATGGCCTATGACCTGCAACGACGCTTTGAACGTGAATCAGCTCCGTTCGACATCCTGACCGAGGTAGCACAACAACTCGATGCTATGACCGCACCTGCTTGCGCAACCCCTTCGGGAGAGTCCCCATGTCAATGATTTTTCCTGTCCTTGATCCGGCAGAACTGGCGCAACTGCAGCGGCACAGTCGTGCTGAAGCCACCGTCTATCTGGCTCTGCAACAACTTGAGATGGCGGGACTTGAGGTCTACCACAGCCTCAATTACCGTGGTCGGGAGGGCTTTGGAGAGATGGATTTCGTGCTGCTACACCCGGATTTGGGGCTGATGATCTGGGAGGTGAAGGGCGGTGGTGTCGGGCGGCGTGATGGGCGCTGGTTTTCTGTCGACCGCCATGGCCGGGAACATGCGATACATGATCCGTTGTCACAGCTGGGGCGGGCTCAGAATGCCTTGCTGCAGCAGATCCAGCAGCAGATCAATTCGCCGACCGCGGCCGACCCATTACAACTGCCTATCGGCCGCCATCTCATTCTACCTGATTTGGACGATACGGATCTTAGCACTGGCTTGGGCAGTGGTCTTGATCGCGCCGATCTGGTACTCAAATCGGATCTGACCCGTCTTGACCGGGAACGGTTGCGGGCGCTGTTCGAACGCACTGGAAACTACCGCCATAAATTACCCCTGCGACCGCGCCACCTTGAATTATTGCGACAACGAGTTCTCAGACCCAGTTTTCGCCTGCTACCAGGTTTTGCCCCTGTCCACGAACAGACCTGTACCAGGCTGATTCGCCTGAGTGCCCAGCAAAGCTGGGCACTGCGGATGCTGGAACATATCCCCCGCGTCATGATTGATGGTGGTGCCGGCACCGGTAAATCCCTACTGGCCTGCGAAAAGGTGCGGCAACTGGCCAGTGCTGGCAAGAGGGTACTGCTGCTCTGCTTCAACCTCGCTCTGGCCGAGGCATTGCGCAGCAGTCTCAACACATTGGAACCAGCACCCTGGGTCGGCACGTTTCACGAATTCTGTCAGGAGCGAGCCGGCCAGACCGGCTTATCTTGGGCTGTGCCGACTGGATTCACGGAACAAAGCCATTTCTATATCGAAACAGCAGCCGAACTGCTCGACGAAGCTCAACAACGCTGCCCTGTTGCCTTTGATGGCCTTATTGTCGATGAGGGGCAGGACTTTGCCGCTCACTGGTGGCTGCCTCTGGCCGAGTCGTTGAACGCACAGGCACCTGTCTATGTGTTTTCTGATCCACATCAAAATGTGTTCGAACGAGCATGGGAACGACCGAGCGCTTGTTTCGAGGGCATGATTCCCTATCCTTTCCAGCTGTTGCACAACGTACGCAACTGCCGTGAAATCGCCCAGTGGCTCAAGGCCCGTTTCGTCTATGCCGGTGATCCACCGGCCAGCGCACCCGAATCTGGTTTGGCTGTACGCGAACACCGTTACCGCTCGGCACAGCAGCAGACCGAACAGATGCAGCAGGCATTGCGTCAGCTACAGGCTGCCGGCATTGACGAAACAGAGGTGGTCATTCTCAGCCTCTACCGGGCCAACCACAGCCAGGGTTATCAAGGCCTGCGTCAGCAGCAGGAATTCAAAGGTCGCTTCAGTACCATCGGAGCCTTCAAGGGCCTGCACGCCAAAGCCGTATTGCTGTGCGACTGGAACACCAGCGACCATGCGCGCCGTGAAGATCTGCTCTACGTGGGAGCTTCACGGGCACAACTGGCCCTGCATATCTTCAGCAAGGCCCCCTGAACGACTTCGACCAGGATTAGTGACCTCCTCCTGCCAGCTTCTCCTTGGGCCATCATATCTCTATCCAGGCGACAAACGACACCGCTTGTCGCCACGTCCCCCTATTCTGCCTGCATGCCAAGCGTTGCTTCTGCACCGGCCAGCATCCAGTTTAGCCTGATAGCCAGCCTTGCCAGTCGCTACCTGACAATAGCGTTATGTTTTTTTATTGTGCGGGCACCTGCCTGTTTTTCATTCTCAGGGGAATGCCCGCTTATGGCTCATAGCTGATCAATTTCATTCCATATCTACTAAAAAAGAACAGGATTTAGTCCCTTTTTTCACAGAAAGGTCAAATCATGCCTCAGCCGCTGAAAAACAGCATCGCCTTCTGGATTGCTCCCGGAGGAGAAATTCACCGGGTTCCGTCCTGCCATATCGAGTACGTCATCGATCACCCGAACCTGTTTGGTATGTCAGAAGACAGGCTTCGTACCATTTACGAGGAACATAACGAGCCCTGGCGCTGTGAAGGTCTGGCCCGGGGAAAAATCATTCGCCAACTCATCAGCCAGGGTTGGATTCGGGTACGACGCTACAGCGGAGAATATGCGGTAAATGTCAGGGCCTACGATACGACCTGCAAAAACATCCTGAGTTCCTTCGTTCAGCAACTGACAAGCGAAGGATTTGACGGTCGCTATGAGGAAGATCAGTACATGCCATTGGCCATCCGGGTGCTGGCCAGGGCGCCAGATCAGGATCCCCAAACCCAGATTCGGATCAGACTCAACGATTTGCTGCCCTCGGAGGTATGATGCGATTTCAGGATCTTCTGGTTGGACGGACCGATGCTGAACAGCAGCGGCTGGAACATTTCTTTGCCACCATCGCCGAGGAACGGCTGCTCTGGTATCCGAGTGCCGGTAGCGATTACCGCGACCTACTCTACCTGAATCCGGCCAAAAGCCCGGATCTGGGGCTCCACCAGGAGCCCAACATCTTCTGCCACACAGATTACGATTTTCGTTATTTCCGTAACCGTGCTGATCCGTTGTTTCAAGACGGCAACACCTGCATCCGGATCAAAGAGCTTTTTGAGCTGGAACTGCGACCTGGGCTGCCGGTCGATTACAGGGTTTCGCCATACTACGCGACCTTTACCGACCATGCCGCCCGCCGCCCGCAAATCCTGCTGCTTGACCTGGACATTGTTTCAAACCAGCTCGGTCGCTTTGAGAGGAGCGTTTTTTACTTCTTTTTCGAAAACTACAATTTCTTGGGCGAGATTCTGCTGAAACAGGGCATAGAAATCTCCCATTTCGTCAAGATTCGAGAGGGCTGTGGTTTTGGTGGCTGCCGCAAGAGCATCTCGGTCTTCTACTCAATGCTGGCGAATCTGAATGTTCGGTATCTTCTGGTGGATCACGAAATTCATTATTGCCGACGCACCCATGACCAGTACGCCCTGCGCTATGGCGTTGATCATAAGAAATTCAGCCTGAAGCAGCTCGGAGCGCTGCCATCATGGAGCGGTTTCCCTGTCAAAACTTTCGAGGTTATTCCCGCACCGGGACAGCTGACGGCCACAGATCTGCTTGCCGTTTTACAAGAGATTTCCGGTCGTGAGCACATTGATATCTTCTGATGACCTCCGTGTCACCATGACAATGAGCAGATCGAAACCCAAAAATCCTTGTTTTATCGATGATCAACGCGGGAGGAAATCCGATGTCTCACTTTCTGCAGGCTAAACGCATGCTTGGCTCCACAACGGTTTCCGCTTTCGTTCAAGAGGCTCTGTCCAGGGTTTTTAAGGATGGATACTCCCTGCAAGACCCTCACTATCCGCCACATCAGGGGTACGGGGTAGAAATCTTCATTAACCAGTTACACCATTCAGCGGAAGGGAAAGTGCTGCTGTTCGAAGCCGCCATGAATGTTCTACGAATTCCATTCTGCCGTCCCTGCGGACTCACCTATCAGGTAAATATGCGCTTTCGTGCGGAGGCCAGGGAATTTAAGCAGTTGCTGCATCAACTCTCAGGTATCGCACCAGAAAAAGACACCTGCTCCTCCGTCAACAACTGATCTCTATAAAATCGCGACCGTTAACGGTTGAGTCCCTGTTTGCCGGTGCGACGCGACACGATCTGTCGCAAGCTGCAGTTAGAATCAAAAGACATAGGCAGGACGAGAAGGCCGCCGTAACCCGTGCGATTCATCTCTGCTGTGACCAGCAGGGAGAAGGATTCTCCACAATTTCCCAGGAGGGGCATATGAAACTTGCCGAAGCGTTAATTCAACGAGTCGATCTGCAAAAGCGTCTGCGCGAACTGGAAAAACGGCTGGAACGTGTCGCGATCATTCAGGAAGGCGACATGCCGCCTGAAGATCCCCAGGAATTGCTCACCAGCATCGAAACGCTTTACCAGCAGCTTGAGCTGTTGATCTGCCGCATCAACCGCACCAATTGCAGGTCGCTGGAAGACGGCAGTTGCCTGGCTGATTTGCTGTGCCAGAGGGAAATGCTGCAGAAAAAGCAGGTGCTGTTGCGTACCATTGCCTCTGCCGGAACCGTCAGTGCACCGCGCCATTCCGGTCGCGAAGTTCGCTTTATCTGCGCGGTCCCAGTCGCGCGACTGCAAAAGCAGGCGGATGATTGCGCTCTTGCCTACCGCGAGATTGATACCCGAATCCAACGACTGAACTGGTCCTGCGACCTGCTCGCAGACTGAATGTCCCTCGCAGCATCTTAACAACCTGCAACCTGCGCGAACGCAACCGTTGGCGCGGTGAAGGCGAATCCCACCCGAACCGGCGGGCAATCCGGCTTTTCAGGCGGACAGGGCCACAAGTCCAGACGATTACCGTCACTGACAATCATGGCCGGAACACTGAAATGTTGGCGCCAGCGGCGCCGGTACGCTTACCCAATACACAAACAACCAGGGATTGATTCACCGCGTCAACGGCCGTTTAGCAATGATATTGGAATCAAAGCGGAATCTCTCAGACCTTGAAGGGGGATCCTGCGCATTTCTCCGGAAAGGATCAATTCCATGCGTTTCTGGTTTTTCATTTTGACCTTGCTGGCCGGCATTCAGCTTCATGTTTCCGCCCATGCCAAATCGCCGGACACCATCCGTCAGGATGCGCAACAACACTGCCGCGATAGTTTTGTATTCAAAGGTTTCTACCTGGGAATGCCATTGGAAGACGCCCAGATTTTACTGAACGAAGCCATGGGGTTTGATTCTGCACCCACGGAAATTGCCGGTCCATTACCTGCCAGTCTCCCCGGCATTCCTCCCGGCATGGCGCCTGGCACAGATGCTGCCAACGCGATGGCGATGATTATGGGTATGTATGAGGCCAGCGCACAGGGAGTAAAAGTTCATGATATGGAAGATCATCTGCAAAAAAAACAGGAACAACGCCAGCGCAGCCCGTTTCGCATCTACCGTCACAACGGTCAACTTGTCTTAGCGCAAAACAGCATTGATCGACCGTTCGCCGTTGCCGAATCCGATGGCAGGGTTGTCGAATTCAGCCTGTCCGTGCCGGTGCGTGAAAAACTCTTTCAGGCTAAAGGGCTCACCCGTGACGAGTTTTTACAGGCATTCGTCAATGCCTACGCGGTGACATCCCTCGAAGGCGACGTGATTCAGCTCAAAACCCGTTATATGGGGATGGAAATCGAAAGCGGTGTCCAGGGTATCTACCATTTCCGCAGTCCCAAGGGCTACGAGGTGGTTTATTACGGCGATGTTGCCTTCAGAGATCCAGACCTTGGCGCTCTGACGCCGCATGTTCCACCAGAACATCTGGTCATCCGTAGCGTCGCAACGCCGCAGTTCAATTAGTAGCCCTTCCAGGCAGCAGGTATCAGATTCGTCAGGAGGCTGAAATTTTCAGCCTCCTTTTTTCCAAAAAGGAGAAGCCTCTGTGGCCATTCCACTTCCTATTGTCTGTGAAACTTCACCGAGAGAAACCTGGAATAATAAGTTCATCCCGGAACCTGACTTGCCAATCCGTGGCGGATGGGGATACACTCGTGAAGATGCCTGCATTATCGACAAAAACGATGCCATCGTTGACTCCAGTGAAGAGTTTGACGGAATTGGCGTGGAATATGATTTTGTTGAGAACCGCAACCAAAGTGAAATCACGGAAAGCGACTACTGGTTCAGAGATCACCAATACCAACTGATCAGCCAAAGGTTGCTCGGTATTGACGATCAGTATTACGACCACCTGATTTTTGAAATAACAATTATCGGACCCGCAAAAAGCATAGAAGATGAAAAACAAATAAAATCATTAAACGAAGAAAACCAGACAGTAATTCAGGTTGACAGTCGAGAAAATCCTATTTATTACAGACGTGAGTTCTGGTTTGACATAACAAGTTTTTTTAGAAGATAGCTTTTCACAAAAATTTTCACAAAAAATAAATAAGTCAGACTCTTAACTATTTCGTTGGTAAAGATATTAAAAGGAAACCTTCACAGACGCTCGAAATATTTCTCTTTACCCATGAATAAATGTATTTCTTCTTATTGAGTTCACTGTAAAACAGCAGTGACTTTGGGGTTTTTCATGTTTGCACAAACCTTTAAAAATATCGATGACGTCCTCTGGAAAGAGGCGGGTTGTTCTTCCGAACTCGACTACACCGAGCAATCCTCCTGGATGCTGTTCCTCAAGTATCTGGATGATCTGGAGCGCGAGCGGGCCATGCGGGCTGAGCTGGAGGGCAAGGACTACGCCTTCATCATCGAAAGCAAGTACCAGTGGTCGCAGTGGGCGGCGCCGAAGAATGCCAAGGGCGAGTTCGATCACGATACTGCACTGACCGGCGATGATCTGATCGACTTCGTGGACCGGGAACTGTTCCCCTACCTGCAGGGGTTCAAACAACGCGCCGCCAGTCCCGACACCATCGAATACAAGATTGGCGAGATCTTCGGCGAGATCAAGAACAAGTTCCGCAGCGGCTACAGCCTGCGTGATGCTCTGGAGTTGATGGACTCCCTCAAGTTCCGCTCGCAGGATCAGAAACACGAACTCTCGGCCCTGTACGAAGAGAAGATCAAGAACATGGGCAACGCCGGGCGTAACGGCGGCGAGTATTACACCCCCCGGCCGCTGATCCGCGCCATGGTGCAGGTGATCAAGCCGCAGATCGGTGAGCGCATCTACGACGGCGCCTGTGGTTCGGCGGGCTTCCTGTGCGAGGCGCACGACTACCTGCGCCACCCGAGAGATGGTGGGAACCTCACCACCGGCCAACTGGAGACCCTGCAGACCAAGACCTTTTACGGCAAGGAGAAGAAGAGCCTCGCCTATGTCATTGCCATCATGAACATGATTCTGCATGGCATCGACGCGCCCAACATCATCCACACCAACACCCTGGCCGAGAACCTCAGCGACATTCAGGAGAAGGATCGCTTCGATGTGATCCTGGCCAATCCTCCCTTCGGCGGCAAAGAGCGCAAGGAGGTGCAGCAGAACTTCCCGATCAAGACCGGCGAGACCGCCTTTCTGTTTCTGCAGCATTTCATCAAGTCGCTCAAGGCCGGTGGCCGGGCGGCGGTGGTCATCAAGAACACCTTCCTCTCCAACTCGGACAACGCCTCCCGCGCCCTGCGGCAAGAGCTGCTGGAAAACTGCAACCTGCATACGGTTCTCGACTGCCCCGGTGGAACCTTCCTCGGCGCTGGAGTCAAGACCGTGGTGCTGTTCTTCGAGAAGGGCGCACCCACCCGCAACACCTGGTACTACCAGCTCGATCCGGGCCGCAGCCTCGGCAAGACCACGGCCCTGAATGATGATGATCTGAAAGAGTTCGTCGCGCTGCAGGCCAGCTTTGCCGATTCGGACAAGTCGTGGTCGGTGGATGTGCAGGAGATCGATCCGGCCAGCTTTGATCTGCAGGTCAAAAACCCGAATAAGGAAGAGGAAGCAACGCTTCGCGATCCGCAAGAGATTCTGGATGAGATTGCGACGCTAGATGCTGAGAGTGCTGAGATTCTTGCTGGGATTCGGGGGATGCTGTGATTCCGGGCTGGACAACAAAAAGTTTAGGGGACGTATGTCGCTTTGAAGGAGGTTCCCAGCCGCCAAAATCGACATTCTCGGCAACATTTAAAGAAGGATATATTCGGCTTATTCAGATTCGCGACTATAAATCTGACAAGCATATTGTTTTTATTCCAAAAGAGAAGGCAAAGCGATTCTGCTCTTCTTCTGATGTAATGATCGGTCGTTACGGCCCTCCGGTTTTTCAGATACTAAGAGGTCTGGAGGGTGCGTACAATGTCGCACTGATGAAGGCAACACCAAATGAGGAGTTCATCACCAAGGACTTCCTATTTAAGTTTTTAAGCAGCCCTCCGATTCAAAAATACGTAATAGACTTATCGTCTAGAGCTGCGGGACAGAGCGGGCTGAATAAGGCAACTCTCGAACCATACCCGATTAGTTTTCCGTCCCTCCCCGAACAAAAGCGCATTGTCGCCATTCTCGATGAAGCCTTTGCGGGGATCGATGCGGCGGTCGCCAATACCGAGAAGAACCTCGCCAATGCCCGTGAGCTGTTTGAAAGCTATCTGAATGCCGTTTTCACCCAGAAGGGTGATGGGTGGGTGGATTGTCCTCTTGCCGACTGTCTTCAACTAATAACTTATGGGTTCACAAACCCAATGCCTACCACCGATGCAGGCCCTTACATGATTACGGCAAAAAATGTGATTGGTGGACAAATCAATTATGCTTCGGCTCGTCACACATCACAAGATGCGTTCACTAATCTTTTGACCGACAAAAGCCGGCCATTGATTGGCGATGTGCTATTAACTAAGGACGGGACTCTGGGGCGACTAGCAGTCGTCGATAGAACAGGTCTATGTATAAATCAGTCGATTGCCTTGCTCCGTCCAAACGAGAGGATGGATGCACACTTCATGAGATACCTGCTTAGCAGTCCGTACTATCAGCAAAAGATGCGAGAAGATGCTGGTGGAACAACAATTAAGCACATCTACATAACTCGTGTGGATAAAATGACCGTGAGTTTTCCAACATCACTTCAGAATCAGAAAAGTATTTTGGAAACGCTCAATTCAATGGCCAAAGAGACTCAGCGCCTCGAAGCAATCTATCAGCAAAAGCTCG
Source organism: Desulfuromonas thiophila (assembly GCF_900101955.1). Taxonomy (NCBI): domain Bacteria; kingdom Pseudomonadati; phylum Thermodesulfobacteriota; class Desulfuromonadia; order Desulfuromonadales; family Desulfuromonadaceae; genus Desulfuromonas; species Desulfuromonas thiophila. The sequence goes on from NZ_FNAQ01000016.1 coordinate 41,017, forward strand.
ATGCCCTTGCCGAACTCAAACAATCCATCCTGCAAAAAGCCTTCGCAGGCGAACTCACCACCCTGCCCGAAAACGAGATCGAAGAGGCTATCGCATGAACGAAGCCGATACCCGCGCCGAACTGATCGACCCCGCCCTGAAAGCTTCTGGCTGGGGTGTTGTCGAAGGCAGTCGTGTCCGTCGTGAAGTCATCACGTTGGGACGACTGCAGGGTGCGGGTAAACGGTCGAAGCAGGACATTGCCGACTATGTGCTGATCTATCGCGGCCAGAAGCTGGCGGTGATCGAAGCCAAGCGGCGCGATCTGCCCGATACCGAAGGCGTTGCGCAGGCCAAGCGCTACGCCGCAATGCTGCAGACCCGCTTCACCTATGCGACCAACGGCGGAGCCATCTACCAGATCGACATGGAGACCGGCCAGGAAGGGTATGTCAACCAGTACCCCAGCCCGGACGAACTCTGGGCCATGACCTATGCCGAAGAGAGCGAATGGCGCGACCGCTTTGCCGCTGTGCCGTTTGAGGACAAAAGCGGTCAGTGGCAACCCCGCTACTACCAGCACAACGCCATCAACAAAGCACTGGAAGCGATTGTCGCGGGCAAGGATCGCATCCTGCTGACCCTGGCGACCGGCACAGGCAAAACCGCCATCGCCTTCCAGATCGCGTGGAAGCTGTTCCATAGTCGTTGGACATTAAGTAGAGATGGCAACCGCCGCCCTCGCATCCTCTTTCTGGCCGACCGCAACATCCTGGCCGATCAGGCCTACAACGCCTTCTCCGCTTTCCCCGAAGACGCCCTGGTGCGCATCGATCCCGAAATCATCCGCAAGAAAGGTATGGTTCCGAAAAACGGCAGCGTTTTCTTTACCATCTTCCAGACCTTCATGACCGGCCGCGATGCCGACGGCAATCCTGCCCCCAGCTTCGGCGATTACCCGCCCGAATTCTTCGACATCATCATCATCGACGAGTGTCACCGTGGCGGGGCCAACGACGAAAGCAACTGGCGCAGTATCATGGAGTATTTTTCGCCGGCCGTGCAACTGGGCCTGACCGCGACCCCCAAGCGCACGACCAACGCCGATACCTACCATTACTTCGGCGAGCCGGTCTATATCTACTCGCTCAAGGAAGGGATCAACGACGGCTTCCTGACCCCGTTCAAGGTGCAGCAGATCGCCACCACGCTGGATGAGTATGTCTACACCTCGGACGATAGGATCATCGAAGGGGAGATCGAGGAAGGCAAGCGCTACGGCGAGGACGACTTCAACAAGATCATCGAGATCAGGGAGCGCGAAGCCTACCGGGTCAAAATCTTCATGGAGATGATCGACCAGAAGCAGAAGACGCTGGTGTTCTGCGCCACGCAAGATCACGCTGCTGCGGTGCGTGACCTGATCAACCAGATGAAGACCAGTACCGACCCGAACTACTGCGTGCGAGTCACGGCCCGCGACGGCGCCGAAGGTGAACGCTGGCTGCGTACCTTTCAGGACAACGAAAAAACCATCCCCACCATCCTGACCACCTCGCAGAAGCTCTCCACCGGCGTCGATGCCCGCAATGTGCGCAATATCGTGCTGATGCGGCCGGTCAACTCGATGATCGAGTTCAAGCAGATCGTCGGTCGAGGCACGCGCTTGTTCGACGGCAAAGACTACTTTACCATCTACGACTTCGTCCAGGCGTACAAACACTTCAGCGATCCGGAATGGGACGGCGAACCGGAAGAGCCGGAAGCCGCCGATTCGTTTAAGGTTCGGGAACGGCCCGCTGCTTATGATCCTGCCGACCGGGATTCAGAACCAGAGGACGCGCCGAAAAAACGGGAGAAGATCAAAATCAGACTGGCCGACGGCAAAGAACGCACGATTCAGCACATGATGGCCAGCAGTTTCTGGAGTCCCGACGGCAAGCCGATGTCGGCCGCCCAGTTTATCGAACAGCTCTACGGCGAACTGCCGGCTCTGTTCAAAAACGAAGACGAGCTACGCATCCTCTGGGGCGACCCCGCTACGCGCAAGAGCTTGCTCGGCGGCCTGGCGGAAAAAGGTTTTGGCGATGCCCAGCTGGCCGAAGCCAAGCTGATGATTAACGCCGAACAGAGCGATGTGTTTGATGTGCTGGCCTACATCGCCTTTGCCCTGCCGCCGATCAGCCGCTCTGAGCGGGTGGCGGCGCACTGGGAGGCGATCAACAGCCGCTACCACGACAAACAGCGCGCTTTTTTGGCGTTTGTATTGGGCGAATATGTGCGTGTTGGCATTGAGGAGCTGGATGTGGCGAAACTGGCCGGGCTGCTGCAACTGCAGTACGGCAATGTCAGTGATGCGGCGGAGCAGCTGGGCGGGATAGCGCAGATCCGGGAAACCTTTGTTGGATTTCAGCGCTGCCTGTATGCGCGGATTGGCTAATGGATGGCATCTCTGCCGGCAATTTCTGTCTGGGAATTGTGCTAACTTGCCCTTCTGGCGAAATCCATCCTCAACGACAGTAGCCGCTTGCAATATGTGCTGCAACAGAGCAAAAATTTCCCGATCAGTTAATTTTATTGAAATCCAATGCAACAAGCGTCAAAATTTCCCGAAAAGGAAATTTCCATGACAACACAGATAGAAACACCTGTGAAGCTTGGTGACACAGTTAGACATGCTCGCAAGGCACTGGGGCTGACCCAGCCTCAGTTGGCGCTCGCTGCGGGTGTCGGTGTCCGCTTTATCGTTGATCTGGAAGCGGGCAAACCCACTGTTCGGCTGGAGCATGTTTTGCGTGTTCTTCAGGCTCTGGGTGGAACGCTAGCTGTGATCGGTCTGAACGACAGCCAAGCAGGGGCGCAGGAATGAAGCGCTCTCTTGATGTTTGGCTGCTAAATCAGCTCGTCGGTCAGTTGACTCAGATCGATGGACAACTCCGTTTTTGTTATACAACGAAATGGCTACAAACTCCTGGCGCCTGCCCTCTTTCGTACAGCTTGCCCTTGAGAGAGGAAGCTTATGACGACAGAGCTACGCGTTCCTTCTTTTCAGGTTTGTTGCCTGAGGGTGACAAACGTCGCCTGATTGCTCAGGCCTTGCAGGTTTCTCGCCAGAATGATTTCGCCTTGCTCGACGGCATTGGTGGCGAATGTGCGGGGGCTGTCAGCCTGCTTAAGCCTGGCCACCAGCCAAGCGCAGCACCCGCCGGACAATCGGTACGCTGGCTGAGCGATGAAGAACTGCTGGCAATTCTGGCTGAGCTACCCCGTCGGCCAATGCTGGCTGGAGAGCAAGGGCTGCGCCTGTCTCTGGCTGGTGCCCAAGATAAACTGCCGGTGGTACTAGCCGATGGCCGTATCGGTCTTCCTCTGCAGGACAGCCCAAGCTCGCACATTCTCAAGCCTGCCATTATCGGAGTCGACGGCAGCGTATTCAATGAGGGCTTCTGTTTGGCCTTGGCCGCACAAATGAAGCTGACGGCTGTCCGCGCTGCGATTACTCGCCTGAAACAATGCTCTTATCTGCTGGTGGAACGCTACGATCGCTGGCGGCATCCCGACGGTTCTTTGCAACGCCTGCACCAGGAGGATTTTTGTCAGGCGCTGGGAATTGCTCCGGAATATAAGTATCAGAATGAGGGTGGGCCAGATCTGCCGCGATGTTTTCGACTGTTGCGCGCAGTGACGCGACCAAGTGCCCCGCATCTATTGCGGTTACTGGACTACACGATTTTCAATGCTCTGATTGGCAATCAGGATGCGCACGCTAAAAATTTCTCACTGATCTATAGCGTGCAGGGTGCGGCGCTAGCGCCGCTTTATGACGCTCTGTCGACGGCGGTTTACGCTGATCTAACCGACAAAATGGCCATGAAAATCGGCAGCAAATATGTGTTTACTGAGGTCCAGTCTCGCCATTGGGAGCAGTTGGCACAGGCTGCCGGGCTCTCACCCTCACAAGTTAAAAAGCGGCTTCTTCAGCTTGCCCGCCAACTGCCGGCACAGGCGCAGGCACTACATTACCGGTTTGCCGCCGAGGGGCTAGATCATGCCGTGCTTGCAGATATCGTCAATCTGATTGATCAACGCTGCCAGTTGACTGTCAAACGACTGAATCTGCGCCCACTTCAGCCCACAGCACCAAGCGGGCAGGCGGAATTGTAAGAATACAGGCCGCAAAACGACAACCGCCCTCAACGCATTCTCTTTTATCCATCACTGCCATGGGAGCCGACATGCGCCTTAACCTTCGCTTTGGTCTTGATCTTGACGGCTACCGCCCCGCAGCGGCTGACGATTGTCATGGTCAGGTAAGCCTTGGTCCCTTGGGAATGCTGTCCCAGCTTGAAACACGCCTGGGTTTGAGCGTTCAGCAACCTGCCATCATGCGCCGTTTGACCGGCTATCTGCAGCTATTGCGGCAATGCGACAACGGTTCGCGTTTTTACTCAGCTTCGCTGCAGATCGATCCGTTGGCTTTGGCCCACAGCTTGCTCGACTGGCGCGATCGCTGGATCGAGGCCGGCTGGGACGGAACAGCTGACGCCGACAGTGCGCCGCGTCTGCGTGATCTGGCCGAGGTGGAACAAGCGCTGCGCCAATCAGGCCAGGTACCACCCGGCCCTGCGGATCGCTTGGCAGCCATAGCCGAACGCCTGGAAATGACATCCCTGTCACTTGATGTCGTTCTGGTTGATCCCCTGACGGAGTTTCCCCAGCTCTGGCAGCGGGTTCTGCAACAACTGGGAGCACGGCAGGAGCTGCCGGAGGAAAACTTTTGTCTGGCCAGACCCGACACGGATCTGGGCCGCCTGCAACGCGCCCTGCGCGACAAAGGCAGCTTCACTCCGGCCCACGACGGTAGCCTGCTTCTGCTGACCGCACCCGACGAGGGGTTACTCGCCCGCGCTCTTAGTCGCATTCAGCGAAGCGATTTGCCGGCCACATCCTGCTGCGCTGAGGCGCTGGCCACTCAGGTGGTCAGCGAACAGTCGCTGGCCACCATTGATCAGACACTGTGGCTCGAAGACAATCCGTTGACTGGCGCCAGTGACGCCAGCGCCTGGCGGCCACCGCTGCAGGTTCTGCCATTGGCCCTGAGTTTATTCTGGCAACCCCTTGATCCGCGTCGTCTGCTGGAATTTCTTGCCCACCCGATCTGCCCGGTTCCGGCACCGGCCCGCTATCGGCTGGCTGACGTGGTCGCACAGGCACCTGGTCTGGGAGGCGCCGCCTGGCGCAAGGCCATCAGCGAACTGGAAGAAAATCTGCAACAGCAGGCCAAGGATAGGCTGGCTGCCACAGCTGCTATCAAGAACCTGCGTCAACGTCTGGCGGATTGGCTTGACCTGCCGCGGTTTGATCCGGCAACCGGAGCACCACCGCAGCGGCTGGCTGAGCACTGCGCCCGTCTGGCCCGCTGGATGAGCCAGCGAGCACAGCTCGAAAATGTTTCACCTGGCCTGCGTACCCTGCTGTTGGCAGCTGCCAGCCAAGCCCGTGAAGCGCAGCAAGGTCTTGACGATCTGGCCCTGGGTCAGAGTTGTATCACAAGGGTACAGCTTGATCGCCTGCTGGAAGAGGTTACCGCCGCCGGAACACCCGTACCGGAGAGTCGCGCCGAACTCGGTGCCATTCCCAGCCTGCGCGCGCCTGGCGCCGCCATCGCCAATCAGCAGCGCCTGCTGTGGTGGGACTTTATTGAGCCATGGCTGCCTCAGCGACTGCCCTGGAGCCATCAGGAATTGACAGATCTTGCCCGGCAGGGAGCCCGGCTGCAAAGTCCCCGGCAGCAATATGAAAGCCTGTTGCGGCGCTGGCAGCGACCAATTCTGGCGGCCAGCGACCAGCTGGTGCTGCTGCGACCGCTCAGACAACGAGGCGAGGAGGTGCGTTTGCATCCCCTCGGCAATTTGCTGCAATCGCTCTGCGGTGACCGGCAGATACCGACTATCGATCTGTCCGCCGAACTGGCAGAAAACGAGATCAGCACCACCACACCGCTGCGCTTGCACCTGCAACTTGAGCCGCAGACACCGCGACCGCTGCCCGGATTGCGGCGTTGGTGGCAGCTTGATCAACCACAATGGCTGACCCGCCGCGAAACCGAATCCTTTTCCAGCCTGCAGGCGCTGCTTTTCAGTCCCTACCAGTGGGTACTCAACTACAAAGCGCGGCTGCGTACCAGCGGCCTCAACGATCTCGCCACCGGCAGCCGCCTTAAAGGCAACCTGTTTCATCATTTGATTGAAGCTTTGCTGACCGATCCACAGTTTGACTGGCTTCAGGCCACGGATCAGCAGATTGGGCAGGCCACCCGCCAGTGTTTTGAGCGACTGCTCGCCGAAGAAGCCGCCACTTTTTTACAACCGGGGCAACGGCGTGAGAAGCAATCGCTGGCCGACACCGCAATGCGTTCGGTCTGTCAGCTGATCCAGCAGCTACGCGCTGCCCAGGTCCGCCATGTTGAGATCGAAAAGCCGGTCCAGGGGCGATTTTCTGGTGGGGATCTGGCCGGTGCTATCGATTTACTGGTGACCAATGCAGACGGGGATGAAGCCGTTATTGACCTGAAATGGGGTGGTAGCAGATACCGCGCTACCGAGCTGCGCGCAAACCGCGCTTTGCAACTGGCACTTTACGCCTGGCTGCGCCGACAGCAGCAACGCTGGCCGGCCCAAGCCTTCTTTATCCTGGAGGAGGGCTGTCTGCTGGCGCACAACGCGCATTATTTCCCGCGCGCTCGCGTCTGCCCACCACTGGAGGACAACGCCACCACTGCTGGGCTGTGGCAACAGTTCGAGGCGGCCTACCAGTGGCGTCGGGCCCAACTTGATGCCGGCCAGATTGAGGTAACAGTCACAGGCACCCTGCCAGACGAGCAGTCAAAAACACCGGAAAAGGCCCTGACGATTCCTGAAACCAGTGACCGATTCAATGACTATGCCTGCCTGACAGGCTGGGAGGAACAGGCATGAGTTCATCATTGACCCTGATCAGTGCCGGTGCCGGCAGCGGCAAAACCTATCACATCACCCACCTGCTCAAGGATGAACTGGCCAGCGGGCGCATCCGGCCTCAGGCAGTTATCGCTACCACCTTTACCCGTAAGGCCGCCAGCGAGCTTATCGAACGGGTACGCTCGACCCTGGCTGAACAGGGTCATTTTGATCTGACTGCTGAACTGTGCCAGTCACTGATCGGCACCGTCAACAGCGTCTGCGGCCAGTTGCTCAGCCGCTATGCTCTGCATGCCGGGCTGTCTCCTCGTCTGCGGGTTCTTGATGAACAGGCCAGCCTTCTGCTGTTTCGCCAGGCCCTTGACGGTGCCATGAGCGACGACCAGATCGACCGGCTTAATCGCCTGAGCGAACGACTGGGCATCGAAGACTGGCGTCGCGAAGTGCAGACTCTGGTGAACCTGGCCCGCAGTAACGCCATCGACCCTACCCGCCTGGCAGGTTTCGCCAAGGCCAACGCCGAAGCCCTGCTGGCGTTTTTTCCGCCACAAACCGGCCAGGATCTGACAGCGCAATTACTTGATGCGGTTCAGCAGGGTATTCACGGCATTTCCGGCAACGAAGATAGCACCAAAACGACGGCGGATTATCTGGATCTTCTCCAGAAGGTGCTGCCACGTTTGAGCGCCGGCCATCTCCCCTGGTCTGAATGGGTCAAACTGAGTAAGGAAAAGGCTGCCAAACGCAGCGAACCGCTGGCTCAAGCCGTCCGCGATGTCGCCATCCAGTTCGACACCCATCCGCAACTGCAGGAGGAGCTGCGGCAGTATTTGCAGGAGGTGTTTGCCACAGCCTGCGAGGCTTTGACCATCTACCAAGAGGATAAAAACCAGCGGGGTCTGATCGACTTTGTCGATCAGGAACACAGGGTGCTGCATCTGCTTGATCTGCCGGAAGTGGCTGAAGATCTGCGTCAGGAGATGGATCTGTTGCTGGTGGACGAGTTTCAGGATACCAGTCCGTTGCAACTGGCGATTTTTCTGAAGCTGATGAGGCTGGTGAAAAAAACCGTCTGGGTCGGAGACGTCAAACAGGCCATTTACGGCTTTCGTGGTTGCGATCCGGAACTGATGAAGGCCGTGGTGGCCAATCTGCGCCAGATGGGTGGTCGACTGGATATTCTGCCGTATTCCTACCGCTCGCAACCCGGGCTGGTCAAACTGACCAACGCACTGTTCGTTCCTGCTTTTAGTGACATTCTCAAAGCCGAAGAGGTTGCTCTGCAACCTTCGCGGCCGGAAATGGACGCTCTGGCGGCGGTGGAGTTCTGGTCGCTGCCGGGCCGCAATGTGAATCTGCAGGCGCAAGCTCTGGCCGGCGAAATCGCCCGCCTGCTGGAGCATCGGCCCCAGGTGAGCGACAAGAAAACTGGCCAGTTGCGGCCGTTGCAGCCGGGGGATATCGCCATTCTCTGCCGGACCAACGACAATGTTCAGGTGCAGGCCGAAGCCCTGCAGCAAACGGGGATTCCGGTCAGCATCGGCCGGCCGGGGCTGCTGGCCACACCGGAGACCCGGCTGAGCCTGGCCTGTTTGCGACGGCTTCACAGCCCCGCTGACAGTCTGGCCAGCGCAGAAATCCTGCTACTGTGCCGGCCACAGCCTATTGAGCAAATTCTGCAGGATCGCATGCAGTGGCTCGCCAGTGAAGAGCCCGCCAGAAATTGGAAAACTACCGGCAACCAATCTGATCCGATTCTGGCAGAACTGCAGGCACAGCACCACCAGTTGGAGGTGCTGGCACCAGCCGAAGCCCTGGATCTGGCCATCGGCATCGGCGATGTGGAACAACAGTGCCACGCCTGGGGGCCAACCCCGCAGAGAGCACGGCAGCGCCTGGCCAATCTGGAGCAGTTACGGGTTCTGGCGTGTCAGTATCAGGATTTCTGTGGCCAAAGTGGTCTGGCGGCAACCGTTGCTGGCCTGCTGCTATGGCTGGAGCAACTGGCCCAGGCCCAGCAGGACTGCTGCGCCAGCGATGCCGGCACGGAAAGCGTCGCGGTTCTGACTCATCATGGCGCCAAGGGACTGGAGTGGCCGCTGGTGATTCTGTGCGATCTGCATCACCTATTTGATGGTGGAGCCTGGGAGATGCGCGCGCTGTCAAATGGAGCGCAGCTTGATCTGCACGATCCTTTAGCTGAGCGCTTCCTGCATTTTTGGCCCTGGCCCTTTGGCCGCCAGAAAAAAGGCATTGCCATCGCCGATCGTGTCGCAGCCAGTTCTGTCGCGCTGCAGGCCCAGACGCGCCAGCAAGCTGAAGCCTTGCGGTTGCTCTATGTCAGCATGACCAGAGCACGCGATCAGCTGATCCTGGCCCTGCCGCAAAAGCATTCCTCCTACGCTTGGCTTGATCTACTCCAAGCCGATTGGCTCAGGCCTGCCGATCCGGCCTTGACTTTGCCCAACGGTGAGAGCGTCCCAGCATCTGTGCGACAGTGCGCACCACAGGAGGACGTCAGACCAGCAGAACAGCAACGCCTCAGCCTGCCTTGGTTCGCCGGCCGCGTTCCCCATCGACCACGGCCAGCGCGTGACCTATCGCCCAGCGCCTTACCGGTTCCAGCCGGGGCGCGTATCGGCCGGATACTGCCATTAGGCAAGCGGCTGGCCATCAATGGCCAACCGGAGATGGATCAGCTGGGCACCTTGCTGCACAATCTGATCACCGCCGAATTCAGCAGCCCTGGAAATGGGACAGAAGCAAGGCATATTGAACAGGCGCTGGTGCGCAATCAGTTGCGCGGTGTCATCGCCAGTACCGATGCGATCCACATCCCTCAACGTCTGCGTGACTTTCTTAAACAGCAGTTCAGCGCAACCGCCTTTTATCCGGAATGGCCTATCAGGTACACGTTGCCTTCAGGGCAGCAGCTCAGTGGCTGGATTGATCTACTGGTCGACACACCAAACGGCTGGCTGATTATTGACCACAAATCTTTTCCTGGCGCTCAATCTGACTGGCAACAACAAGCCTTGAAATATGCTGGCCAGCTGGTCGGCTATCGCCAGGCCATGTTGGCCAGCAGTCAACGACCGGTATGTGGTTGCTGGATTCATTTCTGTATCGGTGCGGGGATGGTGGAGGTGCTTAGCGATTGATCCCGGCAGCAGTGGTGATTCTGCTTTCAAGCTTCTTTCAAGCCCCCGGCTTCGGCTGGCCAACAAAAAGCGCTGCAAAGGTGTTGAGCGTCAGAGTGGAGACTGTGCGTTAATCGTATCGCTTAAAATCTCACCGGTCTCAATGCTTCGCAACCGGGGGATGATACCGCTATGGCTGGCGATAACGCTGTGGCCGGTTGATGCTGAGGCACTGACGGTCACTGGAACAATCTCGACTTCGGTCAGACGCTCCCCTGTAACCGCATAGGCGCGCGCCTGATCGAATGTGGCATAGAAGACGTAACCGATAATTTTACCGAAAGACATGATATCCTCACGCTGGGCGTAGTCTTCACGAATCTGCCGGGCAATAAACAGATCCTGAGCCCCATCGGAGGCTTTGCGTAAAAACGCGAATTTGCCGACACACAACAGGCGTGAGAGACCAACGAAGGCCACCGAGGTAATGGAGTTCGGACGCTGCCGAGCTGGGACACGCAGAAGTGTCGGCTCAAAGGTAAAACGCAGATAGTCTTCATGGTTTTCGAATGAACGTTCACCTGTCACCGTCTCATGATCCAGTTCCAGGCGCGCGCAGATACGCCGCAACAAGACAGTATTTCTCCCTGAGCAATACAGATTTGTGAGATCCCGCCGGCCTTGCTCAATGTGGAGATAGCCGAGTTTACGGATCAGATCGTCTTCGCTTAAGTTATGCTGTACGAGCGCCGTTTCGATAAGGTTGCGCACCAAACTGGGATTAACATTCTTGACCTTGGCGTAATACATCGCTCCTACCTCCCGTGATTTTATCGCAATGGATTGTTTCATCGGAGCTTACCCAGCAGAAGCGACAAGAGATGTCGCTTACCCGCGCTATTGCGCTTAATCTTTATGTCCTGACCTTCAGCACAAATGGCGTGTCAAGAAAAAACGGTTTCCGCTCGCCCGACGAATTCGTCAGGCGGCGTAAGCAAAACTTGTGTCCAAGGAGCCAGTGCCGCTACACCGCAAGATCTGGGGAAGGCTACGTTATGGTGATGGCCTGCGCGTGACACGCAAACGGGTTCTTCGCCTCATGCGCGAGAATCATCTGCTCTCTCCACATCGGGGCCGGCCCAAGGCAGCCAAGGCGCACGAGGGCAAGATCATTACTCTGGCTCCCAACCTGATGTGGGGCACCGATGGCACCCGCGTCTTCACGCTTGACGAGGGCTGGGTCTGGATCTTTACCGCCGTGGAG
>NZ_FNAQ01000017.1 GCF_900101955.1 Desulfuromonas thiophila
CAGCGTTGAGAAAGGAATTGCCCGAGGGCTATCCCTGCGCATGGATCACGGCACCCAGTACCTCTCAGACCATTTTCAGAACCAGATCAAGTTCTGGGGGATCACTCCCAGCTTTGCCTTTGTTGCCGAACCCCAGACCAATGGAGTTGCCGAACGGTTCAACCGCACCTTGAAAGAGCAGGCCATCTATGGCCGGGTTTTCCGTAACATCACCGACGTTCGCGAAGCCGTGATGACCTTCGTGGAGCTTTACAACAGCGAATGGCGTGTTGAGAAAAACGGCTTCAGATCACCCGATGAAATCCGTCAGGCGGCGTAAGCTAAACTTGTGTCCAGGGAACCGGTTCCGCTACACATGCACCCCATTATTGGCCAGGCTGGTATTCGACAGATTGGGCAGAACCACCAGATTGCGGGTGATAATGCCGGCCTCACGCAGCTTGGCCACGCCATTGAGTTGACTGCGACTGAGAACCTGGTGGCACAGGTGCATGTAGGCGTGCTTGTCTTCGCCGCAGTCCCAGCCCGACAGGCAGGGACTCATGAACAGTTCCCGGTAAAAACTGTCGGGGATCAGCTCATTGAGCTGCTTCTGCCGTTGGGGTGGGTGGGGCGCATTGTAGATCAGGGCCTGCTGACCCTGTTCGGTCAGGCCGAAACGGTCATTGGCGTAAAGAACCAGCAGCTGGGTCAGCACGAAGCGGCGCGCCGTCTCGCGCGCCAGCGCCTGGCCCTGTCCTGTGGCCGCCGTCAACGGCACCACATAGAACGACAGGGTTTCCGGCGAGGTGTTGTCATTGAGAAAATACTGCTGCAACTGCGCCACCGTCTGCCTTAGGGTGGCCGGCAGCTGCGGCTGCACACCGGCGACGTCGGCCAGGGCCAGCTTGACCAGATAACTCACCGGCAGCCGCACACCGGCCTCGCCGCTGGCCGTGGTGTAGCTGAAGCGCTGGTGATCGCGCCGCAGGGGCGAATCGGGCCGGCGCTTATCCGCCAGCAGATCCTGCTGCAACACCTGGCGGGCGGCGGCACTGAGCCGCTGACGACCAAAGCGCACCCAGCTGTTTTCCCACACCTGCGTCTGCCCTTCGTCGAGGAAGGCGCGCAAGCGCTCGATCTGGCGTTCGGGCGCGTCGCCGCTGGCGGCCCGTTTGACCAGGTTGGCGAAATAACGCGACTGCTCAATGGTGAGCGGCAGATCAACCTGCTGCCGGCTGCCGGCCACGGCCACCTGCAACTCGGTTTCACTGCCGGCGGTGGTATCGCTAGCGCCAAAGGGCAAGGCCCCAGCGGCCAGCAATGGCGCCAGCGCCCGCCGCACGGCCGGCAGGGGCAGATCTCCCCCCTGGGCCGATTCCAAAGACTTCAGATGCAGGGTACAGTCGCGCGACATGGACACAGCCTCCTGGCGCCGCGCTGTTAACAGACTCGGCGGCAACCCTGGTCAGACTGTATCGCCGGTGTTCAGTTTGGATGAGGGTGCGATGATGTTGGCGTGAGAACAGCGCCGCCAGCCTGGAGTCGCAGGCCGGCCAGCAAAACATCGAAGGTCAGCGGACGGGAATAATGATAGCCCTGGCCGATGCGACAGCCAGCCTCGCGCAGGGCCTGGTGCTGGATCGGACTTTCGACCCCTTCGGCAACGCAGTCCAGTTCCAGACCGCGCGCCATGGCCAGCACGGCCCGAACGATGGGGCTGATGCTGCCGCTCTGGCTGATGGGACGGACAAAACAACGGTCGAGCTTGAGGGTATGCAGCGGCAGACTCTGCAGATAGCCGAGGGAGGAATAACCCGTGCCGAAATCGTCGACGGCAATGGCAACCCCGGCATCGGCCAGGGTCGCCAGCAAGTTCTGGGTGGTCTTCATGTCCCGCATGAGGCTGGTTTCGACTATCTCCACCTCGAACTGCCGCGGCGAAAGACCGGCGGCCGCGATCCGCGCCAACATTCGCCGGGCGAAGCCTGCCTGCTGAAACTGTTGCGGCGACACATTGATGGCGATCTTCACATGTTCCAGATCCCGCTGGCGCAGAACCGCCGCATCGCGGCAGGCTTGTTCCAGCACCCAGTCGCCCAGGTCAGCCATCAGGTGCGCTTCCTCGGCCAGGACAATGAACGACGCCGGCGCCAGCAATCCCAGCCGCGGATGCTGCCAGCGCAGCAGGGCTTCGAGACCGACCAGTTGGCCTGTCTCCATGGCTATCTGGGGCTGATAATGCAGCCGCAGCTGGTCGCGTGCCACCGCCTGGGCCAGATCGTTCTCCAGTGACAGGGTCGCCGCCCCCGCGCGCTGCAGTTCGGCGCTGTAAAAACAAAAGCTGTTGCGACCGCGCGCCTTGCAGCGCTCCAGGGCCAGATCGGCATGACGCAGTAAGGCCTGCTTGGTCTGGCCATGATCGGGGTAGAGGGCGATACCGATACTGAAGGTGAGCCGCACCGCCTGCTGCTGGTAGTGCAGCGGCTGCTGCGCCAGCGCCAGCACCTTTTCCGCGATCTGGACGGCCTCGTCGGCCAGAACAAGCCCCGGCAGCAACAACAGAAATTCGTCACCGCCGATCCGCGCCAGGGTATCCCCTTCCCGCAAACTCTTTTTCAGCCGCAGGGCGACAGCCTGCAACAGGGTGTCGCCCGCCAGGCGACCCAGATTGTCGTTAACCTTTTTGAAACGGTCCAGATCGAGCGACATCAAAGCGAGACGGCCACCGCCGCGCCGCACCTGGCTTAAAGCCATTTCCAGCCGGTCATCAAGCAGCAGACCATTGGGCAGCTGGGTCAGCAGATCATGATAGCGGTGATGACGCTGCAGCGCCTGCGACTGCTTGCGTTCGCCAATATCCCGCGCCACGCCATAGATCACGCTGGTGGCGCCGATCCCGCTGCCAGCGTCCTCCGCCGTGGCCGCCTCTGGTGGCAGCAGCGTCACTCCGGCCTGCACCTCGACATGGCAGACATCGGCGCTCGCGCGCATGTTCAACCGCAGTTCCAGCCGCCGGGCCGAGCGCAGACCACCATGACGCACCTGCTCAAAGGCGTGCCGCGCCTTCTTGCGGTCCCGGGCATAGACCAGGCTACTGAAATGCCGCCCCAGCAAGGCCTCCGCCGGCCAGCCCAGCAGACCCTCGGCCCGGTCACCAACAAACAGGAAGATACCCCGATCATCCAGCAGAAAGAACAGATCCGGCACAGAGTTGATCAGAAAACGGTGCAATTCCTCGGAGCGCTGCAGCCGACGCTGCAGACACAGAGATTCCTGTCGCTGCAGGCGGCGCTGCAGGGCGGCGGCAACGCTGTCCAGCAGTCGCGGCGGCGGACAGGGTTTGGCCAGAAAATCAACGACGCCTTTGCGAAAGGCCCGGGTCGCCTGATCAAAGGTGGACTCACCGCTGAGCACGATGACGCTGGTGTCGATCGCCTCACCCGCCAGCTGATCAAGCAGCTGCTGGCCGGTGAGCACCGGCATGTTGATATCAAGCAACAGCAGATCGAAGGATTGCCGGCGCAAAGCGATCAGCGCCTGCCGACCATCGGCGACGGTGTCAACGGTGTACCCGGCCAGCTCCAGGACCGCCCGCACACTGGCACAGAGTCGCGCATCATCGTCGGCCAGCAGAATGCGTGGGCGCGGCTCAGGCCCCGGCATCGGCGCTCTCCTGCGCCAGTAGCCGGCGCGGCAGCAGTATCTGGAAGCTGGTACCGGCAGCAACGCGCGAGGTACAGCTGATTTCGCCGCCAAGTTGTTCGACCAGATTGCGGACAATGACCAGCCCCAGACCGGCATGACCAGCCTTGCTGCTGGTCACCGGCTGGAACAGCCGTTGCAGCACGGCTTCCGGCAGCCCCGGCCCGTCGTCCTCGATCCGCAGTTCGACCAGCTGCGTACCGTTTTTGTAGACCCTGTCGCGCGTCACCAGCCGCAGCTGGCCGCCGGCCGGCAGGGCCTCGGCGGCATTGCGGACCAGATTGAGCACCAGCTGGCGCAGGGCCGCGCCACTGAGCGCCAATGGCGGGATGCCTTCGTCCAGATCGAGTTCGAGGTGCAATCCGCGACCGGCCAGCAGGCTGACCGCGAACAAGCGACCGAGATCACGCAGCAAAGCGTTAAGACCCAGCTGCGCCGGCTCGCCGGTGGCTTCCAGCGGTTCCAACGGCTGACGCAGGCGGGCCAGCAGATCACCCACCCGCACCAGTTCGTCCTGCAGCAACACCAGCTCCTCCGTCCGGGCCGGATCATCGAGCTTCTGTTGCAGCACGTGCAGGTAGTTGCCAATGACTGTCAGGGGATTGTTGACCTCGTGCAGCAGTTTACGCACCTGCAGCTGGTAGTGGTCCCGCTCACCCTGCAGGCGCTCGGCCGTTTCCTGCTGCCACTGGCGCTGGCGGGCCAGGACCAGGGCCAGCTGATCGGCAAACAGTTGCAACAGGGGCATCTGAGCCGCCAGCCGGCGACCCTGCGCCGCGCCAACACCAGCAACCACCGCCGCCAGCGGCATGCCGCCTGTGACCAGCGGCAGCACCAGCAGCCCCTCCTGCCCCAGCAGTCCTGCCATCTGCCGGTCCGGCAACGGCGCCATAGTGTCGTGCTCATCCGTCAGCTGAACCTGGCCACTGCGCAGGGCCTCGGCCACCCGACTGGCCGAATCCGGCCAGTGCAGAACAATTTCGTTCCAGCGCGGCCGCCGCGGCGAGGACTGCCCCACCAGCTGACCACCGTCCCGACAGAGCAGAAACTCCAGCGCGTCGAGGTTGAAAACCAGCGCCAGATCCTGGCGCATCCGCTCAAGCAGCGCCGTCTGGTCCGCGCCGGGATCAGCGACCGGGCGGCAACCGCCCAGCAGGGCCAGGCCGCGCACCTGGTCGGCCAGCGCCCGCCGCGCCGGCCGTTCAAACGCTACCGCTGGCGACAGCCCCAGATCCTGCGCCAGAGCGGCCACGTCGGCACTGGCCTGCTGAATCAGTTCCTGCAGCAGACCGGCATTGAGACCCAGCAGCGGGTCATCAACCGCCTGCGCCGTCTGGGCGGCGTCGACCAGCCGCAGGGCCAGATTCACCAGCTGCACCAGCGGCGCCGCCTCGCGCAGTTCCCGCGCGGGCTGATTCTGATAGCGCACCGCATCGGCCAGCAACGGCGACAGGCCCCAACGAACCAGCAAGCGGGCCGCGACCTCGGCCGCCGGGCAGCCGAAGCAGTCACGGGCGATGTCCTGCAGTTGCGTCAGAGCCGCCGCGTCGACCGCCAGCACCGGGCAACGCTGGGGAAAGGACTGCAGCAGCACCAGCTGGCCCAAGGCATGAAGCAACCCGGCCAGATAGGCCTCTTCGGGATGGGGGTAGGCGGTCAGTTGCGCCAGCTGACGGCTCAGCTGGGCACACAGCAGGGAACGAAACCACAACCGGTCGGTCAGGGCTTCATGCTCGGGAGGGATCTGGCTGAAAACCTGCTGGACGGCGCTGGTCACGGCCAGCTGGCGGATGCGTTCCTGGCCCAGCACCACCAGCAGGCGGCGCAACTGGGTAACCGCGGACCACGGGCGAAAGCAAGCGCTGGTGGCCAGGCGCAGCACCCGGGCGGTCAGGGCCGGTTCCTGCTCGATCAGCGCGGCCAGGGCGTCAAACTCGACCTCGGCGTCCTGCGCCAGCCGCAGCACCCGCAGCAAAACCTCCGGTACCGCCGCGATCTGCTCGATATGCCATGCCTCTGAATGCATCATTCTGGCTCCTCAGGCGGCAGGCGCCGCAACCAGCCAGCCGGATCGGCACTGCCGGTACAGCATCGGCGCCACGCTGTGCCAGCATAACGCCGCAACCCCACAGGTCAAGGCCAAAAATGACCAGAAAACAGGCTTATAGGATTCTCACGACCCGTCGGGGGCCCAGACCGAAAAAACCCGCCCGGTCACGAAAGAACCGGGCGGGCCTGAAAAAGGGTTCGAATGAATGAGCGACGTCAACAGGATGTTGAAAAAATTCCATCCGGGACTTTTTCAACGACGCAAGCCGAAAATGCGATTTCCGTCTTGCTCACAAAATCAATCCATTGCGGAGCAAGGATTGATTTTGGTCGCCCGTCCATGGGCTCTACAGGCTGTTTATCAACAGCCTGTTACAGCCGGATCTTCCAGTCGGTGCCGGCCGGGCCATCGAGCAGCAGAATGCCGCGCGCCTCCAGTTCATCGCGGATGGCGTCGGCCCGGGCAAAGTCCTTGTCCTGGCGCGCCTGCAGACGGGCCGCGATCTGGCTGGCGATGTCCCCGGCGCTGAGGCCCAGGCCGGCCAGGGCCGCATGGCGCTGCCGGTCGAGCCAGTCAGCCGGATCACTGGCGAACAGACCCAGCACCTCCCCCAGCCGCCGCAAGCCCTCGTGCAGGGCGCGTACCTGCGCCACCTTGTCGGCCTGCTTGCGCCACTTCTTCTCGGCCAGCAGCCGGTTGAGGCCGCGCGCCGCGTCGAACAGATGGCCGATGGCCAGGGCAGTATTGAAGTCGTCGTCCAGCGCTTCGCAAAAACGTGCCCGCAGCGCCTCGCTCTCACTGGCCGCCGCCGGCCCGGCCGGCAGATCGGCCAGTGCCTCGCCGGCAGCCTGCAGCGCCTCGTAAAAACGGGTCAGACCGGCGCGGGCATCGCGCAGATTCTGGTCACAAAAATCGATGGGCGAACGATAATGGGCCGACAGGATGAAGAAGCGCACGATCTCGGCATCGTACTGCTTGAGGATATCGCGAATGGTGAAGAAGTTGCCCAGCGACTTGCTCATCTTCTCCTGGTTGACGTTGACAAAACCGTTGTGCAGCCAGTACTTGACGAACGGCTGACCCGTGGCGCCCTCGCTCTGGGCAATTTCGTTTTCATGATGGGGGAACACCAGATCCTTGCCGCCGCCATGGATATCAAAGGACGCACCCAGATATTTCATGCTCATGGCGGAGCACTCGATGTGCCAGCCCGGCCGGCCGTCACCCCAGGGCGACGGCCAGAACGGTTCGCCCGGCTTGGCCGCCTTCCACAGGGCGAAATCCATCGGATGACGCTTCTTCTCACCTGGCGCGATGCGGGCGCCGGCCTGCATCTCCTCCAGATTGCGCTTGCTCAGCTTGAGGTAGTCGGCCAGGCTGTCGACGGCGAAATAGACATCACCGTCGCTGGCGTAGGCCTTGCCGGCGGCAATCAACTGCTCTACCAGCGCAATGATCTCACCAATATGCTCGGTGGCCTTGGGCTCCACCGTCGGCCTGAGCAACCCCAGGGCCGCCATGTCTTCATCAAAGGCACGGATGAACTCCTCGGACAGCTGCTGGCAACTGATGCCGCGCTCGTTGGCTCGCTGGATGATCTTGTCATCGACATCGGTGTAGTTGCGCACATAGGTCACGTCGTAGCCGGCATAACGCAGGTAGCGATAGACGATATCGAACACGATATTGGCGCGGGCGTGGCCGATGTGGCAGTAGTCGTAAACGGTCACGCCGCAGACATACATGCCGACCTTGCCCGGCTGCAGGGGTTCAAATGGTTCCTTCTGGCCACTGAGGGTGTTGTAAACGCGCAGGCTCATGGCGGGCTTTCCTTGTCTGGACGGGTTGGTGCGGTCACTCGGCCTGTTTGGCCCAGGAATCGCGCAGCGTCACGGTGCGGTTGAAAACGATGCGGCCATCAGCCGCAGGTTGCGGATCGGCACAAAAATAGCCGAGCCGCTCGAACTGCCAGGCCTGCCCCACGGCCGCGCTGGCCAGGGCCGGTTCGGCCAGGGCGCTCTCGATCCGGGCGATGGAAGCGGGATTGAGATCGGCGCGGTAATCGCTGCCGCCGCGGCCGGGATTCTCCACCGCGAACAGCCGGTCGTACAGCCGCACCTGCACCGGCACGGCATCGACGGCGTTGACCCAGTGGATGATCCCCTTGATCTTGCGCTCGCCGGGAGCCGGGTCGTAACTGCAGCGCAATTCGACCACCGCGCCGGCGGCGTCGCGGACCACCTCGTCACAGCGGATCACATGGCCATAGCGCAGCCGCACCTCGCGGCCGGGACCAAGGCGGAAAAACTTCTTCGGCGGATCCTCCATGAAGTCATCACGTTCAATGTAGAGTTCGCGACCAAAACGCAGCTGGCGGCGGCCCAGCTCCGGTTGCTGCGGATGGTTGGGCACCTCGATAATCTCGCTGTGATCCGCCGGATAGTTGGTGATCACCACCTTAAGCGGATTGAGCACGCAGAGGGCACGCGGCGCGATCTCGTTCAACTCCTCGCGCACGCAATCTTCCAGCACACTGTAATCGATCCAGTTATCGCTTTTGCCAACGCCGATACGTTCGCAGAAGGTGCGGATGGCGCGGGCCGGATAGCCGCGCCGGCGCATGCCCACCAGGGTCGGCATGCGCGGATCATCCCAGCCGGAAACCACCTTTTCCGCCACCAACTCCTGCAGCTTGCGTTTGCTCATCACCGTATAGCCCAGATTCAGGCGGGCGAATTCGTACTGCCGCGCCGGAAAAAGGTTCAGCTGGGCGATAAACCAGTCGTACAGCGGCCGGTGATCGGCAAACTCCAGGGTGCAGATGGAGTGGGTGATGCGTTCAATGGCGTCGCTCTGGCCATGGGCGAAATCGTACATCGGGTAGAGGCACCAGGCGGTGCCGGTACGCGGATGATGGGCATGCAGGATGCGGTACATGACCGGATCGCGCAGATTGATATTGGGCGCGGCCATGTCGATCTTGGCGCGCAGCACCTTTTCCCCCGTGGCGAATTCGCCGGCCCGCATGCGGCGGAACAGCTCGAGATTCTCCGCCGGACTGCGATCGCGCCAGGGGCTGTCCTGCCCCGGCGTGGTCAGGGTGCCGCGCCGCTGGCGGATCTCTTCGGCGCTTTGATCATCAACATAGGCCAATCCGGCACCGATGAGCTGCTCGGCCCAGGCGTATAGCTGCTCAAAATAATCCGAGGCGTAGTATTCATGCACACCCCAGTCAAATCCGAGCCAGCGTACATCGGCACGGATGGCATCGATGAACTCCTGTTCCTCCTTCACCGGGTTGGTGTCGTCGAAACGCAGGTGGCACTCTCCGCCGAATTCCTGCGCCACGCCGAAATTGAGGCAGATGGACTTGGCGTGGCCAATGTGCAGATAGCCGTTGGGTTCCGGCGGGAAACGCGTCGCCAGCCGGCCATCATTCCTGCCGGCGGCCAGATCCGAGGCGATGATCTGACGGATGAAATCACGGGGCGGGGTTTCGCTGAGGATGGTTTCTGTCATGATGATGGCGTTCCGTTGTGAGAAATCAGCAACACCACGGCCTGGGCGGAAATGCCTTCCTGCCGGCCCTCGAAACCGAGGGTTTCAGTGGTGGTTGCCTTGATGTTGACCTGTTCAGGCATAATAGCGCAGCAGGCGGCCAACTGGGCCACCATCTGCGGAATGTAGCCGGCCAGCCGCGGCCGCTGGGCCACGATGGTGGCATCGATGTTGCCCACACGATAACCGCGCCGGGCCACCAGCTGCAGCACCTGCCGCAACAGTTCACTGCTGGCAATCCCCTTGTAGGCCGGATCAGTATCGGGAAAATGGCGGCCGAGATCACCAGCGCCGATGGCGCCGAGCAGGGCGTCGCACAGGGCGTGCAACAGCACGTCGGCGTCGGAATGGCCCAGCAGACCAACCTCGTGCGGAATGGTCAGGCCGCCCAGCACCAGCGGCCGCCCCGGCACCAGCCGGTGGACGTCATAGCCCTGCCCGATACGGAAAGGCGTCACCTCGATTTCCTCCTCACCGGCCGCCTGTGCGCTGTGATCAGCGCTGCGCAGCAGAAAGTCGGCCAGCGCCAGATCCTCCGGCCGGGTCAGCTTGAGATTACCCGCCGCGCCCGCCACCAAAGTGACCGGTTGCCCCAGCCATTCCAGCAAGGCGGCATCGTCGGTCGCCTGATAGCCCCGCTGCGCCGCCTGGCGGTGCGCGGCAAGAATCCGGCCATAGCGGAACAGCTGCGGCGTCTGTGCCGCCCACAAGCGCGCCCGCGGCGGCGTGGCGACACTGCGACCGTCGGCCACCTCCTTGATGGTATCGGTCACCGGCACCCCCAGCAAACAGGCACCGTCACGCCGCGCCACCGCCAGCAGGGTCTCCAGCTGCTCGGCTGCAAACAGCGGCCGCACGCCATCGTGAATCACCACGATGTCCTCATCCGCCGCCGTCAGCGCCTCCAGCCCGAGATGAACCGATTCCTGTCGCTCGGCGCCGCCGGCCAGCACCGTCCGTACCTTGGTCAGGCCATAAGCCTCGACGATATCACGGCGACAGTGCGCCACCTGGTCGGCCGCCACCAGCACCAGAATCTCGTCGACCAGCGGATGGCACTGAAACAGCCGCAGGGTGCGAACCAGCACCGGCAGCCCTTGCAGTTGCAGGTAGGGCTTGCGTACCTGACCGCCCATGCGCCGGCCCAGACCGGCCGCCGGCACCAACACCAGCACCCGTTTCTGCTGTGCCATCGGCTCTCCCTGCGGTATGGCCGATCTGACACCAGAACGGCCCGGATAAAGAAAATGACCGAGCAGCACCCGGTCATTCTGTTGTCGTTCATTGATGGTGGCGGGCAGGCCGCGCGACGCTAGTGGCGCCAGGCGTTCTCCAGCTTGCGGTTCACCTGATCCTCAGCCACCCCCTCGGCGAAGGCGACCTCTTTCACCACCAGCCGGCGGGCCAGCTCCAGCACCTTCTTTTCCCCGTAGGACAGCTCCTTGCCGGCGCCAATCATATACAATTCCCGCATCACTTGTGCAACCTCAAACAAATCGCCGGTCTTGATTTTTTCGGCATATTCCCGTTGCCGCCGGCTCCAGGACGACAGACCGCCGACCTGGCCATCGGTATCGCACAGCAGGGCATAGAGCTGGGGCACGCGGGTCTTGTCCACCAGCGAGCGCATGCCGACATGGGCCGCGTTCTTGGTCGGCACCATGATGGTCATGTTGCTGTCACAGATGCGCAGCACATAAAAATCGTGCTTCTGGCCCGAAAACTCCTTGGTTTCGATGGCCTCGATCACGCCCACTCCCTGAGCCGGATAAACGGCCTTGTCCCCGACGTTGAAACTCATGATACTCCTCACTGCGGCAACGGGTTGGTGAAACAACCAGAAGGCACCCGACGTCGCCGGCAGCCGCACCGCACAGAACCCTTGGCCGACCCCAGGAAACGTCCGTTCCCTTCCGATCGCCTCGACGAAACACCGGCCGGACGGCCGGACCTTGCAAACGGAAACGACAGGATACAAAAAAAACACCAAAAAGTCAACAAAAGGACTGGAAATCGTCCCCGGCCCTGTGCTAGTTTGCTTGGCTTTTTCTTTAAGGGTCCATTCGTGAAGAAAAGGGGAGAAATATGACCCTCCAGCGTCTCTTTCCTGCCGGCCCGTCCGTCGCCCCGCGACTGCTGATTCTGCTGGCGGCCCTGTCCCTTATCCTGCTGGCGGCCCCGCTGCGGGCCGAAACCGCGGCCCGGCAACTCGGCTTTGCCGACGCCCTGTTCGCCGAAGGCGACTATTACCGCGCGGTCAGCGAATACAAACGCTACCTCTATCTGCAGCCCGATTCCTCCTGGGCCGCCCAGGCCCATCTCAACCTGGCCCGCGCCAGCCTGCTGGCCGGCCGCAGCGCTGAAGGGCGTCAGGCCCTCGACGCTCTCATCAGCCGCCACCCCGCAAGCCCGCAAGCGGCTGCCGCCCAGTTACTGCTGGCCGAAATTCCCTTCCGCCAGAAACACTACCAGCAAAGCCACCAGCTACTGCAACAGCCTCTGATGGACAGCGCCAGCACCTTTCTGCGCCAGCATCAGCAGCGACTGAGCCTGTGGAATCTGCTGCATGGCGAGCAGTATCCCCAGGCTCTGGCGCTGTGGCACAGCAACCCGGCCATCTTCGGCCTTAAGGAAGCCGACCTGCTGGCGCTGCAGCAGCAGCCACGCAAGTCACCGGCACTGGCCGGCAGCCTGTCGGCCGTGCTGCCCGGTGCCGGCCAGCTCTACAACGGCCGCTACCGCGAAGCCGGCCTGGCGCTGGCTCTCAATGCCGCCTTTCTGCTCGGTGGCCTGCAGGCCATCGATACCGGCAACAGCATTCTTGGCGGCATTCTGCTGTTCTTCGAGGCCGGCTGGTACGGCGGCAACATCTACAACGCCATGAACAGCGCCCACAAATTCAACCGCGATCAGCACCAGGCTGCCCTCGCTACTCTCAAACAGCGCAGCGGCTTCTCCCTGCTGAGCGACGACAAACAGGTTCGGCTGCAGTTCGACGCCCACTTCGATTGAACCACCGCCAGCCATGCTGATGCTGTTGCAAAAGCATCACAATTGCAACTGCTGGGCCCGCTCTCGCGCCAGCGGCGCCACCTGCAACACCTCGACCCGGCCATCCGGCCACTCCAGCCGCACCGCCACCTGCGCCTTCGCCTGATCCTTGCCATAGCTGGCCACCAGCGCCGCCGCCAGCTGCACATCCTGCGGCGCCAGCGGCGCCGCCGCTGCCACCAGCACCCCCAGTGGACCGGAACATTCGGCACAGCGCAACTGAACATGGCGCTGCAGGGCCAGCGCCCGCAACCGTTCGTTATCGCCCCGCTGACGCCCCAGCGCCAGCCGCGCCTGGGGCGACAGACGAAAGGCCCGGCCCTGCTTGAGCAGCGCGATATCGGCCGGCGTGCAATCGGGTTCGTGATCGAACAGATCACGCAAGCGTACGGTGAAGGAGGGTTCCGTCAGCAAACAGCCACCACCGGAACTGGGATAGTCGGTCACGCCCAGTTCGGCCGCCAGCTGTTCCTGTAGCTTGCGGCTGCGACCGGAAATTCCCTGCAGTTGCGTCCGGTCGACCAAGCCGTCGCGCTCCATCGCCGTTTCCGGTAACAGCAGGGCACTCAGGGGCCGCAAAATGCGGCTGCCACAGCCACTGGCCTTGTCCACCGCCTGCAGTGCCGGCCGGAGCTGACTTTTGGGCCGCTGGCCCAGCACCTCGCCGGAAAAAAGAAAATTCCAGCCCCGCTCCTGCCGCAGCTCATCGGCCAGGCGGAACATCAGCGCATGGCAGTCGATGCAGGGATTGAGGTTGCGGCCGTAACCGTAGTGAGGATTCTTCAGCATCTGCAGATGTACCGCGCTGATATCGCGCACGGTCAGGGACAGGTCGTAGCGCCGGGCCGCTTCCTCGGCGCGCTCGGCACCGAAGAAAGGCGTGACAAAACACAGGCATTCCACCGCAATGCCCTGCTGGCGCAGCAGCAGGGCCGCCAGAATGCTGTCGAGGCCGCCGGAAAAGATGCCCAATGCGGTCACGGGTCGGTTCATGAATTCTTCTCGTCAGGAAAGCAAACAGAAAAAAGCAGGCAGATGACATCGGGGCCACCTGCCTGCCGGACATGCACTTTGTGGAAAAACAGAAAGATCAGCGTTTGTGGCAGCGCTGACAGTTGCCTTTGGCGCTGAAGGCGCGCTCGCCATTGTGACAGATGCCGCACTGCTTGCCAGCATAGATCTCTTTCATCTTGATGGTCACAGCCCCCTGCTTCATCTGCGGAAACACCTCGGGATTGTGACACTCGCGACAGCTTTTAGCCGCCTTGTTGTGCAGGGCGCCATCGAAGGTCACCACACCGGGCGCCCCCTTGTCGAAGGTCAGGCTCTTGCCGGCCGGCACGGCCAGGGCGACGCTCGCCCCCAGCAGCACCAGCAGCAGACTTGTCAGAAACGCAGCTTTCATGGGCAATCCTCCTTGGGTGGAATAGGGTCGGACTCAAAACCCTCTGCGGGCAGGGCCTGAGCCACCAGCTCCAGCACATGGCAGACCCGCGTCGCCAGGCCGGCGTGATTGATGCTGTCCTGCAGCTGCAGCATACACCCGGGACAGGCCGTTGCAACCAGCGCCGCACCGCTTGTGGCAATGCCATGGGCCTTGCGACTGCCGATCTGGCGACTGGTGTCGTAATGATAAACCGAAAAGGTGCCACCCAGGCCGCAGCAACGGTCGGCCCCTTCCATTTCAACAAACTCCACCTGGGGCAGGGCCTTGAGCAGCGCCCGCGGCTCGGCGGTAATACCCTGGGTACGCAGATGGCAGGGGTCGTGATAGGTCACCCGCACGCGCTCTTGCTGCCGCGGCAGTTGCTGCAGTTTTTCCACCAACCCCTGCCGCACCAGAAAACGGTGGACATCCTCCACCTTGTCCCCCAGCGCCGCGCAAGCCTCGCCCATTTCACGGTAATGCTTGCCGATACCGGCGTTGCAGGAGGCGCAAGCCGTCACCACCTGGCCGATTTCGCGCCCGGCGAAGGCTGCCACATTAGCGTCGGCCAGCTGATCCACCGTCGCCGCATCACCGGCTGCCTGGGCCGGCAGACCACAGCAACCCTGCTGGGGCGGAATCCACAGCGGCAGGTCGAGAAAGCGGAAGATACGCGCCAGCGCCTCGCCCACCTGGGGATAGCTGTACTGGATCATACAGCCGCTGAAAAAAGCCGTCAGCGACGCGTCGGCCCGGCCGGCCAGATATTCCGGCAGCCGCTCACGCAGGGGGCGGGTGGTGAATTCGGGCAAAGAGCGCTCACGGGCAATGAAGGGCACCGGAAAACGCAGGCGCAGGCCGCTGTGATCGGGAATCTTGCGGAACGCCAGTTTCTCCAGCCGGCCGCCGGCCTTGGCCAGCACGTCCATCAGCTTCGGCCGCTTAAGCACGCCGGTGAGCACCTTGCCGAAGCTGGACAGCCCCTGGCGCTGGGCAATTTCGCGCCGCGCCGCCATGACGATTTCTTCCGTCGGCACCAGATTGGGGCATTTGTCGTGACAGCTGCCGCACAACAGGCACTGCGACATGTCGAGCACGAAACGCTCGCCGAGCGGCAGTTCCTTGTCCAGCAGGGCCTCGGCAATGGCGATCTTGCCTCGCGCCACCGTCGATTCGCGCCTGAGGCTCTTGTAAACGGCGCACTGGGCCTGGCAGGCGCCGCATTTGACGCATTTGTCGATCTCGGCGCGAAAATCCTCCAGCGTTTTGTGGCGGCCCATAATGTCAGCTCGCCTGAACCGGCGCTTCGAGAAAGATCTTGCCGGGATTGAGAATGTTGTTGGGGTCAAGAGCGCGCTTGATCGTCTGCATGTAGGCCACCGCCGCCGGGTCGAGTTCCATGGGAATATAGGGCGCCTTGGTGTTGCCGACACCGTGCTCACCGCTCATGGTGCCACCCAGCTCCAGCGCCCCGGCAAACACCTCTTCGATGGCCTGTTTGGCAAGATCAAGCTGGCCCTCCTGCCGTCCGTCAACCATGATGTTGACGTGGATATTGCCATCGCCGGCATGGCCGAAGTTGACAATGGGAATGCCGTATTTCCGGGCGATGACGTCCACCTTGCGGATCATCTCCGGCACCCGGCTGCGCGGCACGCAGATATCCTCGTTGAACTTGTCGGGATTGACGTTGCGCAGACTGGCGGAGACGCTGCGGCGCACCTTCCACAGTTCCTCGCTTTCAGCCGGAGTGTTGGCGACGCGGGTTCCCACCACGCCCAGCGGCGCGACAATATCGAGCACGCGCTGGGCCTGCCGTTCGAGCAGGGCGGCGTCGCCATCGACCTCGACGATCAGCACCGCCTGGGCCTCTTCCGGCAGATCCAGCTGGGTGGCCTGACGGACACAGGCAATGGTGGCAGCGTCCATGAACTCCAGCGTGGTCGGAATGATCTTGCCCCGGATGATGGCCGACACCGCCTGGGCCGCGCCATCAATGGAATCGAACAGGATCAGCAGGGTTTTCTTGGCCTCCGGCAGCGGCAACAGCTTGATGATCAACTCGGTGATGATGCCCAGGGTGCCCTCGCTGCCGACCATCAGCTTGGTCAGATCGTAGCCGACCACACCCTTCATGGTGGCGCCGCCGGTGCGGATGATGTCGCCCTGGGGCGTGACCACCTCCAGGCCGAGGATGTAATCCTTGGTCACGCCGTACTTGACACAGCGCGGCCCGCCAGCACATTCGGCGGCATTGCCCCCCAAGGTACTGAACTTGAGAGAGGCCGGATCGGGCGGATAAAACAGGCCGACCTTTTCCACCGCCTGCTGGAACTGCTCGGTCACCACGCCCGGCTGCACCCGCGCCACCAGATTGTCCTGGTCGATTTCGACAATGCGATCAAGCCGGGTGGTCACCAGCACGATGCCGCCGCGCGTTGGCAGGGCACCACCGGAAAAACCGCTGCCGGCGCCGCGCGGAAACAGCGGCACCTGTTCGCGGTTGGCCAGGCGCACAATGGCGCTGATTTGCGCCGTATCGGCGGGAAACACCACCGCATCGGGCAGAAAGCTCTGCTGGGTGGCGTCGTAGGAATAGCACAGCATGTCGGTCGGGTCGCAGGTCACCTGCTCCTTGCCGACAATCTCTTCCAGCTGGCGGATGATACGGGGTGCGAGCATCGAAAGCATCCTTCCGGGCATGAGAAAGCGCAATGGCGACACGCCGCCTGACAGCGCGTCCGTCTCCAAACGTGACCTTTTTAGTCATTTTTGCAGTCTAGGCAAAAGGTCCGGCCGGCGCAAGGGCAAAGAGTATAACCATGGCCGACCGCGGAAAAAACTGCAAAATGCGATAAACTTTGCTAGGGTGCGACTGTCCCGCAACCCGCCAGCCGAAAGCAGCCGTCGCCATGTCACAACGCAAGAACCGTCCGCCGCGCAGTCTGTACTGCTGCAGCCAGTGCGGCTACCAGAGTCCTAAATGGCTGGGGCGCTGCCCCGACTGCCAGGCCTGGAACACGCTGATCGAGGAACAGATTCCCGGCAGCAACGGCGGTGCCGCCCACCGGCCCGTCACCGGCCCGGCCGCAGCGGCCCTGCGCCTGACGGAAATCGCCAGCACCCATCAGCTGCGCCAGCGCAGCGGTATCGACGAACTCGACCGTGTCCTCGGTGGCGGCATCGTGCCCGGTGCCTTCACCCTGCTGGGCGGTGATCCCGGCATCGGCAAATCGACCCTGATCCTGCAGGCCGTCGGCCGGCTGGCCCGACAGGCGCCGGCGCTGTACGTCACGGCGGAGGAATCCTGTCTGCAGGTGAAGCTGCGCGCCGAGCGTTTGCAGGTCGATGCCGATCAGCTCTACCTGCTGGCTGAAACCGCCCTGGAACTGATTTTCGAGAAGGCCGACAGCCTCAAGCCGGCAGTCCTGGTGATCGATTCCATCCAGACCATCTACAGCACCGCGCTGGAATCGGCGCCCGGCAGCGTCAGCCAGGTACGCGACTGCGCCGGCCGGCTGATGCAATGGGCCAAGAGCAGCGGCATTCCCACGTTTATTGTCGGCCATGTCACCAAGGACGGCAGCATCGCCGGTCCGCGAGTACTGGAGCACATGGTCGACACGGTACTCTACTTCGAGGGCGATCCCGGCCACCCCTACCGCATTCTGCGGGCGGTAAAGAACCGCTTTGGCTCGACCAATGAAATCGGCGTATTCGAGATGCGCGAAAGCGGCCTGCGCGAGGTTCACAACCCGTCGGAGCTGTTTCTGGCCGAACGGGCCGAGGAGGCCGCCGGCAGCGTGGTGATTCCGGCACTGGAAGGCAGCCGGCCGATTCTGGTGGAACTGCAGGCGCTGGTGTCAAGCGCGCCCTATGGCACGGCGCGCCGCACGGCCATGGGCATCGACCACAACCGGGTGTCGCTGCTGGTGGCGGTGCTGGAGAAAAAGGCCGGCCTGTCGCTTTTAAGTCACGATATTTTTGTCAATGTCGCCGGTGGTGTTAAACTCGACGAACCGGCAGCCGATCTGGCCATCCTGGCGGCGCTGGCCTCCAGCCACCTCAACCGCGTGGTGCCGGGTCGAACCCTGGTGTTCGGCGAGGCCGGCCTGGCCGGTGAACTGCGTGCCGTATCACGACCGGAGTTGCGCATCCAGGAAGCGGCCCGGCTGGGTTTTAGCCGCTGCCTGCTGCCCGCCGGTAACGCCCGTAATCTTGATGCGCCCGCCGGGCTGCAGCTGATCGCCGTGCGCAGCGTGGCCGAGGCGCTGGAACGGCTGTTCGACTGATTGTGTCCGCCGACACCCTCGGCGCAAGGAGCCTTGCCCCATGACCTTCCGCATCCGCCATGCCTTTCTCATTCCGCTGGGCCTGCTGTGCCTGGAGGTGCTGGCCCTGCTGGCCAGCTGCCTGTGGTTCGATGAACCCCTGGCCAAGAGCCTGATTCTCGGCTTCATGATCCTGCCGGTGCTGGTGCTGTTCGCCGAAAGCCTGCTGCGCCAAGCCCGTTTCGACGACGAAACCATCGAGGTGCGCAAGCTGCTGCGCCGCAAGCGCCTGCGCTTTGCCGACATCACCGCGGTCGAGAGCATCTTGATCAAGAAACGCGCCTTCATCACCCTGTGTGCCGGTGATGACGATTATCTGATTTTGTCCAACGCCTACGCCGACTTTCCCCGCCTGGTGCGGTTGCTGCTGGCGCGGGTGCCGGCCAGCAGCATCAGCGCCGAAGCCACCGCCCTGGCGGCCGATCCGCCGAGCAAGAGCAGCGACATCGTTTCCTGCTGGCTGGCGGCCCTGCTGCTCGGTTTCATCCTCTATGCCCAGCTGAAAAGTCACCTGGGCGCTGCCCTGCCGCTGTAGGCCATGGACGGGCTGCGCCGCATCAAGGACTGGCCCGAGGGCGAGCGGCCACGCGAAAAGCTGCACCAGCGCGGCGCCGACAGCCTCAGCGACGCCGAACTGCTGGCGTTGATCCTGCGCACCGGCGACGCCGCCAGCCACACCAGCGCCGTCGATCAGGCCCGCCTGCTGCTGCAACGCTTCGACAGCCTGGCCAGACTGGCGCGCGCCGGCAGCGCCGAACTGTGCCAGATCCCCGGCATCGGCCCGGCCAAATCGGCCGAACTGTTGGCCGTGTTCGAGCTGGCCCGCCGTCTCAGCGCCCACTGCCTGCAGCCGGGCGACCCCTTCTGCAGCGCCGAAACCGTCTTCCAGCGCTACCGCAACCAGTTCCTGCACTACAACCGCGAGGTTTTCCTGTGCCTGCTGCTGGACACCAAGCACCGCCTGATCCGCGAGGTGCGCGTGTCCGAAGGCAGCCTCACCGCCAGCATTGTCCATCCGCGCGAGGCCTTCAGCCCTGCCGTGCGCGAATCGGCCGCCGCCGTGCTGTTTCTCCACAACCACCCGTCGGGCGATCCCAGTCCCAGCACTGAAGACATCCAGGTCACCCGCCGGCTACAGCAGGCCGGTGACCTGCTCGGCATCCGCATGCTCGATCACATCATCATCGGCCGGGACAGCTACATCAGCTTGAGCCAGCAAGGCCTGCTGACATGAAGGCCCGGCGGGTCAGCGGCCTGCGCAGCGAAATCGTGCTGGGCGCCAGTCTGCTGGCTGGCGCCGCCCTGCTGTTCAGCGCCCTGCTGCTGCTGCGGCTACACGAACAGGACCGCCTGAGCGCCGAGCTGCAGCGGCGGCTGGAACAGGCCCAATGCTGCGCCCAGGCGCTTGCCGCCGTGCCGGCACAGCACCAGCCGGCGGTTCTCACCAGCCTGCAGCGCCAGCTGCACAATTCCCGGCTGCGCCTGGGTGATGGCAATGGCGCGTCCGTCAGCGACCGGCTGCTGCGGCAGGCGCTGCTGCAACAGCAGCCGGTCATCGACCTGCGTTTTCCGCCCCTCTGGTCGCTGGCGGCGGCAACATCCGCTGGCACCACGCTGCAACTGGCCGTACCGCTCACCAGCCAGGCGGCGCCACGCCAGGCCCTGTGGCTGCAGTTCGACCTGCAGCCGCTGCGCCAGGCCACCCTGGCCCAACTGTCCCTGGCCCTGAAGCTCTGTCTGGCCTATGGCCTGGTGCTGGTACTGGCCGCCGTGCTGATCCTGCAACGCGCCGTCATCCGGCCGGTGGAGCAGTTGCGCCAGCGTACCCACACCCTGGCCGGCGGCGATTTCACCAGCCGCGCTCCCGTCGACGGCCCGCGCGAAATCCGCCAGCTGGGCGAAAGCTTCAACCAGATGGCCGCAGCGCTGCAACAGGCCATCAGCCGCCAGCAGCAGCAGCTCGACCAGTTGCAGCAGCAGAACACCGAACTGCGCGCCACCCGCCAGCAGCTCGACCAATCCGCCCGCCTGTCCAGTGTCGGCCGGCTGGCCTCGGGCATGGCGCACGAAATCGGCAACCCCTTAAGCGCCATTCTCGGCTATCTCGATCTGCTGCGGCGCAAGGCGACCGATCCGGCCCAGCAAGATCTGCTGCAACGCAGCGAACAGGAAGCCCGCCGCATCGACCGGCTCATCCGCGATCTGCTCGACTACGCCAGTCAGGCCCGCGCCCAGGCGACCGACGGCCAGAGCCCGCAACAGCACAGGCACAGCGGCGCCAGCTGCGATCCGCTGGCCGTGATTCAGGCCAGCCTGCACCTGCTACAGCAGCAGGGCGCCCTCAAGCAACGCCAGCTTGAACTGACCCTGCCAGCCAACCTGCCCGCCGTGGCCATGGCCGGCCACAAACTGCAGCAGGTGCTGATCAATCTGCTGCTCAATGCCCGCGATGCCACCAGCTGTGAAGGCCAGATCCAGCTGGGCGCCTGCAGCCATCCCCAATCGGTGGAAATCTGGCTGCGCGACAATGGCTGCGGCATGGACGAAGCGCAACGGCAGGCCGCCTTCGATCCCTTCTACAGCGGCAAGGCCGAGGGTCAGGGCCGCGGTCTGGGTCTGTTCGTCTGCCATCAGCTGTTGCACGAATGCGGTGGCGATATCCTGCTGTCCTCCGTTGCGGGACAAGGCAGCTGTTTCACCCTGCGGCTGCCCCAGGCGCCCCCGGCCGGAGGTGATGCATGACCACTGCCGCCCGCCTGCTGATCGTCGATGACGAACCGGCCCTGCGCCATCTGCTGCACTGCCTGCTGACCGAGGAAGGCTTCGCCTGCCAGTTGGCCGACAGTGCCCCCAGGGCGCTGCAGCTGCTGCGCCAGCAGGACTTTGACCTGGTCCTGTGCGATATCCGCATGCCCGGCGGCGATGGCCTGAGCTTTCTGCGCCAGGCCTTAGCGGACGATGGCGACCGCGGCATCGTGCTGATGAGCGCCTACGGCGACCGCCAGACCGCCCTCGACTGCATCCGGCAGGGGGCTTACGACTACATTGCCAAGCCCTTCGCCAACGACGACCTGCTGCTGGTGCTGCGCAAGGCCCTCGAACGCCGCCGCCTGCGGCAGGAAAACCGCCAGCTGCGCCGGAATCTGCGCGAGCAGCAGGGCCGCGCCGACAATAGCGCCATCGTCCACGCCGCCGGGCCCATGTCCGCCGTGCTGCAGCAGGTGCAAACCCTGGCCCAGGTGGCCAGCCCGGTGCTGATTCGTGGCGAAACCGGCACCGGCAAGGAACTCATCGCCCGCGCCCTGCACCAGCAGGGCCCCCGCGCCGAGCGGCCCTTCATCGCCCTCAACTGCAGCGCCATCGCTGCCAACCTGATCGAGAGCGAGCTGTTCGGCCACGCCAAGGGCGCCTTCACCGGCGCCGACCGCGCCCGGCCGGGGCTGTTCAGCGCCGCCCACGGCGGCACCCTGTTCCTCGACGAGATCGCCGAACTGCCTCTGACGATGCAGCCCAAGCTGCTGCGCGTGCTGCAGGAAGCCGAAGTCCGCCCCGTCGGCGAAACCCGGCCGCGCGCCATCGACGTGCGTATCGTCGCCGCCACCGCCTGCGACCTGAAACAGGCCGTTGCCCAGGGCCGCTTTCGCGAAGACCTGTTCTACCGTCTGGCCGTGGTCGAACTGCAGCTGCCGGCCCTGCGCCAGCGGCCCGACGATATCGCGCCCCTGAGCCGTCACATCCTCAAGCGCTGCGCCGCCGCCAGCGGCCGACCGGCCCCCGAACTAAGCCCCGCCGCACTGGAGGTGCTGCGGCGCTATCCCTGGCCCGGCAACGTGCGCGAGCTGCAGAACCTGCTCGAACGGGTACTGATCTTCCACCGCGACGGCCCCATCAGCCCGGCCGACCTGCCGGCCGAACTGCACAGCCGGCCGGACAATGGCGCCGGCGCCGCAGCCGGACAGGGGCTGTCGCTCAAACAGGCCATCGCCAGCCTGGAACAGCACCATATCCGCGCCGCCCTGCAACAGACCGGCGGCAACCGCACCCAGGCCGCCCGCCTGCTCGACATCAGCCTGCGGGCTCTGCACTACAAGATTCGCGAATATCAGTTGTGATGAAGCAAAAAAGGGGGGCGATGATTTCTTGCGCCGTCATCCGGCGGGATCATCGAGACGCAGCGCTTCAGGGCAGGTCGGCGTTTTCCTCACTGGACCACAGACAGTAGCGGTTGCGGCCGGTCCGTTTCGCCTGGTACAACGCCTGATCGGCCTCGCGCAGCAACTGGTCGCCATCGCCGACCCCGGAGCGATAATAGCTGATGCCCAGACTGGCGCCTACCTGCGCCGACCCCCTCTCCAGTGCCACCGGCTGGCGCAGAGCCGCCAGAATACGCTCGAACACCACCGGGGTCTGGCAGTCGCGGAAGATCAGCACAAATTCG
This sequence comes from Desulfuromonas thiophila, assembly GCF_900101955.1. Taxonomy (NCBI): domain Bacteria; kingdom Pseudomonadati; phylum Thermodesulfobacteriota; class Desulfuromonadia; order Desulfuromonadales; family Desulfuromonadaceae; genus Desulfuromonas; species Desulfuromonas thiophila. The sequence continues at coordinate 22,539 of NZ_FNAQ01000017.1, forward strand.
TCCCCCCCCAGCCGCCCGACGGTATCCTCGGCACGGATCACCTGCTGCAGCCGGCGCGCCACCTCCACCAGCAGCTGATCGCCGGCCTCATGGCCCAGCCGGTCATTCACCAGTTTGAAGCCATCAAGATCAAGCATGCAAACCGCCAGCGGCTGGCCGCTGCGACGCGCCTGGGCCATGGCCTGCGCCAGCCGGTCGGTCAGCAGCCGCCGGTTGGGAATGCCGGTCAGCACATCATAATGGGCCAGTCGGTCAAGCTCGGCTTCGTGCTTCTTCTCCAGGCTGATGTCGGAAAATACCGCCATGTGGTACTGCGCCTGACCAGCCTCGTCGCGAATCAGCGACATGGCCACCTTCTGCGGATAAACCTCGCCATTCTTGCGCCGGTTCCAGATTTCGCCCTGCCAGAACCCCTCACTTGCCAGACGCTGCCACATGTCCTGGAAAAATGCGCTGTCGTGCCGACCGGAACCGAACATGGCCGGACTCTGCCCCAGACATTCCACCAAAGAATAGCCGGTGATGCGGCTGAAGGCCGGGTTGGCCTTGACGATGCGGTTGGCGGCGTCGGTGATCAGAATGCCGTCGTAGCTGTGCTCGAACACACTGGCGGCCAGCCGCAGCTGATCGGTAGCCTGGCGCAGCTCGCGATGGGCCCGGCGGATACGGCTGCGACTGCGGTGCAGCGCCAGCGTCAGGCTAGCCAGCAGCAGCATGACCAGCACCGTGGCCAGCAGCCCAGGCCAATAACGGCGCCAGATATCGGCCCAGGTGAAGGCCGGCGACCGGTCAAACGGCGGCAGCCGCAGGGCCTGCATCGCCGCTTCCACCCGCGAATAATCGGCCGGCACGGCGAAACCGTGAATGCCGGCGGCGCGCACCGCCGGATGGTCGGGCTCCAGCCCCAGCAGCAGCGACGACAGCCGGCGGCAGGTTTCGCCATCGACATGGGGCAACGCCACCCAGGGCCATTCAGGATACAGCGGGGTCGAAGCGACAAAGGGGAAATGCCGGTGATTCTGCAGTTCGATAACCTCCAGCGCCTCGACCTCGGCCTGCCGGCCCTCACGCACCAGGCTCTCCAGCACACCGGTCCGGATGAAGCCGGCATCCACCTCGCCCTGCAGCACCGCCCGCACCACCCGGTCATGCGGCTGGCCGGTTTCGATCAGCTTGAGCGACCGCAGCGGCACCCCCCGTTCCAGCAACGCCGCCGCCTGAGCCGTGTAGCCCCCCAGATACTGCTTGCCGGCGCAGGCCACCCGCTGACCACGCAGATCCTCCAGCCGCCGCAGATCGGTGCGCGCCTTTTGCCGCACCACCACCCCGGCCAGTACCGCCGTCGGCAAGGCGTTTTCCAGCGATACCTGGGTGGCAATGGCACCGGTCAGTTCCGTCTGCGCCCGCAAGCGGATGTAATGGCTGGGATTGGTAAACACGAAATCCAGCTCGCCATCCGTCAGCGCCTGCTGCATCTGAGCCTGGTCGAGCAGGCGCAGCTCCAGCCGCTTGCCCGGCAGCTGAGCGCTGAGATGATCGATCAGCGGCTGCCAGCGTTGCTGCAACAGCTCCTTCGGCCGATAGGCAAAAAAACCCAGTGTCAGGGTTTCGTCCGCCGCCGTCACCAGGGCTGGGCACAGCAGGCCGCTGCCCAGCAACACCACCAGCCCGGCCAGCAAACGCCACCACCAGCCTCCCACGCCTGTTCCTCCCGCGTTCGTTTCGACCATACTCACCCCACAACCCCAGCGGCCTTCTTGTTGAACACTGGCATGCTAGCGTTTTCCCCCGCCCTGGCAAGCGAGAGCGGCGACAAGCCCTCCAAAAAGATGTTTTTACGCCGCCATCACAACAGCGCCGGCGGCAGCAGAATCGCCAGGGGCACCTCCGTCAGCCGGACCGTCGCCGGCCCGGCCGTTGCCAGGCAGCAGCAATAGGCCGGATCAACCACAACGGTCTGCAACTCGTACCACACCCCTGCCACCGCCACCCGTCCCGCCTGCGGACAAACCAGGCGCAGATCAAGGCTCAGGCCCCGGCCACAGGCCTTGAGCGCGCTTTCCTTCTGCGTCCACAACCGCAGCAGTTCAACCGCCGGGTTCGCCTGCGCCGCCAGCCGCCGACGCTCGACCTCCGCCAGAGCCAGAGCCAGATCGGCCGGCGCCAGCGGCCGCAGCGGTTCGAGATCGATGCCCGGCGTCACCCCGTCACCAACAGCGCAGACCGCCCGGCTCCCGGCATGGGCGATACTGAACGCCGGTGCGCCCGTGATAAACGGCCGGCCCCCGGCCTCCCGCTGCAACCGCCACAGCGCCTCGGCCGCCAGACCATAGGCGGGCAGGGCCTGCCGCAGCAGCAAACGCCCCACCAGCCGCAGCTGCCGATCCTGCCAGCGGCGAAAGCGACGGATCTGCGCCTGATCCGCCGGCCCCAGCAACGCCAACGCCCGTTCCAGCATCTCAGCGGGCCAGGCGTCATCGAACCGCGCCGTAAAAATCTGAACCTGAGGAATGGCCATGCCGTACTCCTGCTAACCGCACCTGCGGCCTTGCCCGCCAGGGTTGATGCCGTACCGGCATCAGAGGGCAGAAACAATGCAAAAATTGCACAAGCCGTGCAATCCGTGCACGGCTTGTGCATAATAAAGCTTTAAAGATCGGCCCCTTAGCCGCTGGCACGAAACTTTCAAAAGACTAACACAAACCCCCTTGCGATCAACGCTTCAAAAAAGGACCGTTACCATGAAACAACGCAACCGACAGGCCGGCTTCACGCTGATGGAGCTGATTATCGTCATTGTCATCATCGCTATCGGTGCAGCACTGACGACACCCATGCTCGCAAGCTACAACCGCAGCGCCAACCTGCGTGCTGATGCCCAGAAACTTTTGAGCCTTCTGCAGGAAGCCAAGATGCTCGCCATCAAGCAACAACAGAATGTCCGAATTTTTTTTGACACCACAGCAACACCCCAGAAGGTCGATCTGTTCTCCGGGCAAGGGCCCAATGGTACATGGGACAATGGCGGTGACGACATTCTGGCCACCAGCTACAACCTTGCCCAGGGAAACAGCTTCGGCCACGGAAATGCGACCGCCGCAATAGGGGCCTCCTTTGATGCCGATAATGTGACCTTTGCCGGCAACTCTGTCACGTTTAACACCAGAGGACTTACCGGAAATTCCGGCTATGCCTACGTTCAGAATACAGACGGAACAACCTATGCCATTGGCGCCCTGACAACTGGATTTCTCATGCTACGTCGCTGGACCGGCAGCACCTGGGAGTAAAAAATGGACAGAAATCATGGTTTCACCTTATTGGAGTTGCTGATCGCCATATTCATTTTCGGGATTCTCGGGACAGCGATCACCAACATGTACATCAAGAACACCCGCATCCATACTGCCCAGACCCAGGTCGTCAACACCCAGATGAATCTGCGGGCCATCGCCGATTACCTGGCCATGGAAATCCGCATGGCCGGCTTTCACAATCAGATGCCTCCGGCCGAAGCCCTTGCCAGCGGCACACCTGTTCCTGGAATGACCACTGCGACCGAATCGCAGTTTCGCTTCACCATGCACGACGAGGCAGCTGGGAATTTACGCGACCTGGACATCCGCCTGCGCCCAGCCGACGACGCCAACAATGACGGCATCGCTGACACCGGCAACGCGAATCTTTGCATCCAGTTTAGTGGCGCGGGGGGGTACCAGACCATTGCCGAAGATATCCAGGCAATCGCGTTCGCCTATGGCTACGATGCCAATGGCAACGGCGCTGTCGATGTCTACACGACCACAACAGGCACAACGGAAATTATCTGGGCCATTCCCGATCCGGCCGGCAGTGGCAACTGGATGCGTCTTGACGCTAATGGTGATGGACTCATCAACACCGACGATGATACCGACAGCGACGGCACAATCAACCTGGTCAACACGGGAACTGCCGTCGATGTCGATGACATTCGCGCCGTACGCCTGACGCTGCTGGGCACCTCGGACTACCCGGATCAGGAGTTCACCAACGCAACCGCTTACTGTGTCGGTCGCCATATCATCGCACCCAACGACAACATCCGGCGCCGCATTCTGACCGCCATCATTCAATGCCGTAACATGGGGGGGTAAGTATATGTCGCGTCAAAAACAGGCAGGATTTTCCCTGATCGAAATGCTCATCGGCCTGACCATTCTCGCCGTTGGCATTTTGGCTGTTGTCACTATGCAAGTGACCTCCCTGAGAAACAACGCGCTGTCGTTCAGCCGTACAGAGGCAGCCTCGGTCGGACAAGGCATGGTTGAAGACCTTATGGCACGTGCATTCAATGACCCTCTTCTGCAGGACACAAACGGCGATGGCGCCGGGGGCTTAGCTGAAACCGGCAATAATGCTGATTTTTCGACGGCTCTGACAGTAAACAATATTGCTTACCAGCTTTCCTGGAATATCAGCACCAATGATCCAGTCCAAAACACCCTGACCCTTGGCCTTATCGTTCAATGGCCTTACGCTGGTGTCCAGCGCACGCTGACCCTGACTCAAATTATCGGGAGATAAACCATGCCAACGCCCTCCCCCCTTCAGAACGAAAAAGGCTCCGTGCTGATTTTTTCCCTGCTTGTTCTTCTCATCCTGACGATAGCCGGGATCAGTGGCCTCAACACAACCGATGTGGAAATTTCTACTTCTCTCAACAGCTTGGTCTACAAGCAGAATTTATACGAAGCAGAAGGAACCGCCACAGAGGGGGCTCGTTGGCTACGCAATTTAGCGAATGATGAAGGCTCTCTTCCAGGGCAAACGTTCACCGGGCTTGGCTTAACTGCCCATGATCGCATGGCTAAGGAAGATCTTAAAAACGAGCTGAATACTTTCCGCAACCCGGTTAACTGGACTGCCCCTTCCGCCGATGAACCCAATACCGTCGCCGGAACACGACCGAACACCAGCTACCGAATCATTGATTATGGTGCTGGAGCGGGAGAAAGTCTCTCCCTGAATAATTCAACAGGCGGTATCAAGCATGACTATGTCATCAATGGTCGTTATAGTTCTACCTCTGGCGCTCGCCAAGGCGATGTCAGAATCGAAAAAGGCCTGCGCATCCGGGTTAAATAATCTTAGAAAGGATCAAGCTATGAAACGGATTATTTCTTTAACGATCCTGCTGACAATCTGCCTGTCCGCATTTTCGGCCGTGGCAGGCGAAATTGATATCAGTGACCGCCCCATGGAAACCAAGGTCCAGACAGCCCCCCCTCTCGTCATGTTCCTGATGGACGATTCAGGGAGTATGGACTGGGAGATGATGACCGAAGAAGATGATGGCTTATTCGATGATGACGCCTATTTCTACAATCCCGGCGACAACTTGACCAACACCGGCGCCGGCACAGTTGATTCAACAGAGCGGCGCGAATGGAAATCCCAGTGGTCGGGCTACAACCGCATTTACTACAATCCGCACAGCACCTATCGCCCCTGGCCCAGCACGGACACCTATAGTCTGGCCGATGCCAGCACCACCACCCCGCGCTCCAACCCGATTTCGAGCAGCTACACCATCAGCCTTGGAAATGAGTTTTATGCGGTTTCAACAGGCACCTCTGGTGAAATTATTGTCGATGACCCCTTGACGTCATCGATAGCCAACAATACCGACTATTTTGAATATTCCAATACCAACAGCTGGTGGGAATCCGGCGGCGGCACTACCGATGAGTACGGCGGTCATGCGAAATACACGGGCAGCACGGGCGCCTGGGCGGAATGGACATTCACTATTCCCGAAGCCGACGACTACAAAGTCTATGCTTGGTGGGATGATTTCAGTGATCGTGACCCCGATGCCCGCTACACGGTCAATCACAGTGGCGGTTCGACCGACTATTACAAAAACCAGAGCAATTATTCGGGCGACTGGAACTATCTGGGTACCCATAGCTACACCGCTGGCGAATACAAAATACGCGTCACGCGACATGACAGTGATGGCAGCAGCACCCTGGCCGATGCTATCCGACTGATTCCGGCCGATGCTCCGTCAAGCACAACGGTTTCAATCAAAATTTCGCACTATTTCACAAAAGACACTGACGGTAACACCTATCTGGTCAATCTTGATCCGGCAACCAGCACGCGCAACTACTATCGGTTCGAGGATCACGACACTGACAACCGGGTTGACGATGGCGAGCTGACAGAGGTTGCCGATGACGAGGTTCCCGTCTCCATCAAAAAAGCAATTTACGATTCCGACGGCCAGATTACCGGCTATTACACCGCCGAGGAGGATCTGCAAAACTTCGCCAACTGGTACAGCTATTTTCGCCGGCGCGAGTTTACCGCCAAGGCCGCCATCGGCCAGGCGCTGAAGGATTTCAAGGGTGTCAAGGTGGGCTTTTATTCCATCAACGGCAATCTGGAGCAGTCTGTCCTGCCGGTCAAACTGGATATGCTGCAAGAAGCCATCGACAACCAGGTTATCGTTGACAATGCCGATGCAGGCTACAGCGACACGCCATCAGGAAACTGGGTCTCGCGGGACAACTCTTCTGCCTACAACAACAGGGCCAGGAGAACGGGGGCATCTGGGACATCAACAGCCACCTTCTCCCTGAATATTACAGAAGCTGGTGAATATAACGTTTACGTTTATGGAGCCTGCAGTTCCGATGGCGACAGAAACGCCAAGATTTCCGTCAATCACAGCTCTGGAACCAACACCTATTATATCAATCAAGACAGCGATCGGACAAACCTGTGTGATTCCTGGATTCCTGTTGGTTCGCATACCTTTTCTGAAGGAACCAGCCACAGCATCACGATAGAAAGACACTCCGGCAGCACAGGAGGCAGCAGAACCTGGGCGGATGCCGTTAAACTGGAAAAAATCTCCGCCAGCTTTGTCAATATCGACCGAACCAACGACCTGCTCGACATGCTGTACGCTATGAACTCCAACGGCAGCACTCCATTGCGTGCCGGCCTGGATGAAGTAGGGAAATACTACAAAGGCGAAAGCAACGACATTGACAGCGGCAATTCGCCCTATTCAGCTGAAGCTGACGGCGGCGCCTGCCAGAAGGCTTTTGTCATTGCCATGACTGACGGTTACTATAACGACAGTGACACCTACGCCGGCAACACGGATGATGACGATACGCTGTATTCCGGCGTTTCCCCCTATACGGATGGTCACTCCAACACCCTGGCGGACATCGCCATGAAATATTACTACGCTGATCTACGCACCGATCTGGATAACGAGGTTCCCGTTGACTCCTGCGACAAAGCACGTCATCAACACATGGTCACCCATGCGGTTTCCTTTGGCGTCAAGGGTTCGATTGATCCCAACGACCTCGAACCCGGCTCAAACCCGCCCAAAAGATATACCGATGACCCCTGCTTCCTCAATGCGGACGCACCGACGATCACCTGGCCCAGCACCTCCAGTGATGCCGGCAAAATCGACGATCTGTTCCACGCCGCCATTAATGGCCGGGGACTGTATTTCCAAGCCGACGACCCAGAGCAGTTGGTCAACGCCCTTAACGAAATCGTCTCTGATATTTCCTTGCCAGCATCAGGCGCTTCCGTTTCGGTCAACAGCAATGAATTACAGGAAGGACTGGTCGTCTACCAGACGCGCTATATCGCCAACGAATGGACCGGTGATGTTGTGGCTTATCCGGTCGATCCGTATTCCGGTGAAATCTACAAGGACGAGGATGATATCCTCTGGCATGCCAAGGATGGCCTCCCCGCCCATGCCGACCGCAATATCGTCACCTACAATGGCAGCGGCGGCGCGGCCTTCAGCTACAACAGTCTGACGGAAACCCAAAAAGGGCTGTTGCTGTTCGGGGATGAAAGCGGCAATACCACCCTGGCGCAGGCGCGTCTTAACTACCTGCGCGGCGATAACAGTGCCATCAATACCTACAACTTCCGCTACCGCACCAGCAATCTCGGCGACGTGGTGCATTCGGCGCCAACCGTTGCTGCCGGTGGTCAAACCATCTACTTCGGTGCCAACGATGGCATGCTGCATGCCGTTGACGCGGAAACCGGCGAAGAACGTTTTGCCTTTGTGCCCAACAGCGTTTTTGACAATCTGAAGTTGCTCACCGAACGCAACTACGAGCATCAGTTTTATGTCGACCTGACACCGACCGCCAAAAAGCTCGATTCACGTAACGCCTGGCTGGTAGGCGGGCTGGGCAAGGGCGGCAAAGGGCTTTACGCATTGAAAACCTATGAAGCTGACAGCAGCGGCAATGCCACCATCGACGCCAACAGCTACAGTAGCGATACCGGCATCAGCACCATTGCCAGCATGGTGAAATGGGAATATGCCGCGACAGCTAACGCCGATAATGATTTGGGTTACACCTTCAGCAAACCCGCCATTGTACGCAGCAACGATATTGATCATCCTTGGCTGGTCATCATCGGAAACGGCTACAGCAGCACCAATGAAACGGCTGTTCTTTATATCTTCGACCTGCAAAGTGGCGCCCTGCTGCGTAAAATTTCAACCCTGGCCAGCGGTTCCAACGGCCTTTCCGAGCCTGCCGTCGTCGATGTCAACGGCGACTTCAAGGCCGATTACGCCTATGCTGGCGACCTGAACGGCAATCTGTGGAAATTCGATCTGAAGTCGAATGTCTATACGGAATGGGATGTCGCCTACAAAGATGTGGACTCTAATCCTGCACCTCTGTTCACCGCAACGGCTCAACCCATCACATCCAAACCGGACGTGATGCACCATCCGAACCGTCATGGCTACATGGTCATCTTCGGCACAGGGAAATTCCTTGGCGAGTCCGATCGAACCAATGTCGAAATTCAATCCCTCTACGGCATCTGGGACTACGGCGATGACGCCGACGACAGCGAATATCTGGGCGCCATCGCCAACCGCACAGCCTCCGCCACCGAAGCGACCCTGGGCCGCAACGAGTTAAAACTCCTGCGTCAGACCGTGATTGATGCCCGCACCCTGGATGGTTCTTTGTATCGAACATTCTCGAATAATCTGCCGTCAACAGAGGATAACCCCGCAACAACAACGATTCGGGAAGATCTTGATTTCTGGCCAACCACAAATGACGCTGAAAGCGGTCAAAACCCCAACCCCTCCCTCTATGCCGGCTGGTTTGTCGATCTGCGGGTGCAGGAAGACACCGACGATGATGACGATGATGATTTTTATGAGGGCGAGCGCGTTATCAAAGACATTCTGATCAGCAATGGCCGAGCATTTATCGTCTCGTTCATTCCCAACAGCTCACCCTGCTCCGGAGGTGGCTATTCGTTCCTCTATATCCTCAATGCTGCAACAGGTGGCCGTCTGGGTACGGCACAGTTTGATCTCGGCAGCGGCGACGACCTCATTGATCACGATGACGATCAGGACACTCCCGGCGTCGCCCCTACCGGCAAGCTTTACACCGGCATGCTGCACGAGCCAACGTTCGTCTCCACCGGAGGTGACAAAGACGAGGTCTACATTAGCTCATCGACGGGTGAAATTATTGAGGAAGAAGTAGAATCCGAACGACTCGGTGAAGTTTACTGGCAGGTTCTCAACTAAGGAGACTTCTATGAGAAAAAAACTGGCGATAGCTTTGTTACTGTTTCTGGCAATTTCCTCAATGCCATTTCTCGTCTTAAGCGATGAAAATCTAGTTTACACGGGGAAAATAAAAAAAATCAGCGAAACGGACGTCGTCATCGGTGACCGCCTGTTTCACCTGACGGAAAACACCCGCTATTACCGCACCAGTGGCCACCCGGCAAGAAAAGATGCTTTTAAATCCGGGACAAAGATTTTATGGTCATATACAGAAAACAAAGACGTGATAGAGATAGGGTTAATCGACAGCCCGCAAGACTAACCACTCTTTTTACCACCGAAGCACAACAGCCCGACCGGTTCCCCCGGTCGGGCTGTTGATTTTCAGCGGTTTTTCTCGGCTGGCATTGCGAACGAGAAGCAAGGAGCGACAGCATATAAGCCGGGAAGTTTCTTACACTTCCAGGTGCTCTCCGCGGGTGGCACGGAGGCTTTTGCCGAAACGGCGCGGTCGTGACAGGAAGTAGTGCGTCCCTTCTTCTGCCAGCTGACAGGCGAAGTCGGTTTTATCGACGTAGTAACAGTTTTCTTCTCGAATCTTCCGAAATATCTGTATCCCGATGGGCAGTTTCTTCCGCTTCATGGGCTATCTTGGGCAGTCATCCGACCCAAAAGCGCCAAACAGCTTTTGGCGAACCCTGCAGCATACGTAAACAACAATCCGTGACGGCTTCATTCCATGCCAGCCTGATAGTTGAACGGTGCGGTACCGGGCAGGGCGCGGTCCTGTGCCAGGGCGTCAAGCACACGCCGTCCCGTGTCGCTGAAGGCGCCCAGGTGCGACAGGTCGGCAATGAAACCGGCACAACCCAGCTGGCGCAGACCGGCAAGCTGACCGGCGAGTGAGAAATCGGTTTCGCTGCTGAGTACCGTCAGGCCGGCGCGCTGGCGCACGCGGTAGCCTTCATCCCGGTCAGACAGCAATGGCGCGTCACCCCGCACACCCGCGATACGGATGCGGGAGGTGATCAGATCGATACTGCTGTACACCAACGCCCGCAGGGGCAGGGCACTGTGGCGCAGCAACGCCGCCATGTTGGCCTGATCATCCTCGACATAGAGTTCCGCACTGCTGGCGCCAAGCTCCTGCCAGGCCTGCACGGCCTGACGGTTAAGGCTGAACAGACGATAGCCGGCCTCCAGGCGCAGGCCGTCATACTGGCGGAACAGGCGGAAATGGCTGAGGTTATTCAGCCGAAAGGCGCGAAAACCGGCACTGACCAGATGATGAACAGACTTCTGCAGCCGATCCCAGTCACTATCGAAACAGACAAAGGGCAGATCCCATACCAGCCGCTGCTGCTGCCGCGGCGACGGCTGCCAGGGTCGGTGCAGCACGGCAGCGGTGAGGGGCACCAGAACCCGGTCAATCGCACGATTTTCCAGCAGACGAATCTCGCGGGCATCGCGCACCATGACAGTGAAATCACAGCCTCCCGCCCCCGCCGCTGCCGCAGCGACACCATCATCCAGGGCCTGGCGGCGACGCTGCTGGCGCTGCTCGTGCTGCTGCTGTTCGAGTTGCTGCTGCAGCTGTTGATAAAAATCGCGGCGGATCTGTTTGAGCTGTTTGGGGGCGATGGCCACCGGCGGCAGGTTATCCGCCCACAGCTGACGCAGAGCGAAAGGGGCCTGATCGGTCTGGGCAAACAACGGCTGCAGCACGGCGGCGCTTAACGGCTGATCCGTGGCATTGAAGGTTTCTACCGCAAAGCTGGACTCAACATGCAGATCCGGCAGTTCAGCCTGCAGCTGCAACTGTCCCGCCGTCAGAGCTATTCGCAAATCAAGCGGCCAACGCTGCAGCGGCGCCTGCTGCAGACGCCGGCGACAGGCGGCATCGCTCAGGGAGAAAGCCTGCTGTGACGACACCTTGAACACGGCATCGCCCGGCCTGAAGGCATCCCGGAACGGCGTCGACACCGTTTGCGGGCCAATCGGCAGCTGCTTGACCAACCGGTTGCCCTGCCACAGCTCGCGCACGGTGAATGCCTTGCCGACCTGATCGTTGCGCGGCTGTACCCGCAGCCGGTCGCCGATGCGCAGCACATCCTTACTATGATAGCTGAGCTTGCCACCGCCGGCCCGGCTGACCTCGCCCAGAAAGCGGCCGGTGGAACCGCGCCGCGCCGGCGTCGCCAGATCGACCGGCTGGGCTCCACTTAAAAAACCCTTTGTCGGCGCGCGGCCAAAGGAGTCGCGCAGCTTCTCGCGCGCCTCGGCGATGGCCTGCTGCCGCCGGGCCGGCGGAGCATCCAGCACCTGGCGGTAGGCCGCCACCACGTTGGCGACATACTCGGCGCTTTTCATGCGACCCTCGATCTTGAAACTGCACACCCCGGCCTGCTGCAGCTGCGGCAACAGATCAATGGCCGACAGGTCATTGGGTGAAAAGTAGTAGCCGGGCTTGTTGCGGTAACTGTAGCGCCGGCGACAGGGCTGGGTACAGCGCCCCCGGTTGCCGCTCTGGCCACCCAGCCAGGAAGAAAAATAACACTGGCCGGAGAAGCAAAAGCACAGCGCGCCGTGAATGAAATGTTCCAACTGCAAACTGGTCTGACTGCGGATCTGGGCGATTTCAGCCAGGGTCAGTTCCCGCGCCAACACCGCCCGCTCGAATCCCATGGCTTCGAGCTGTTTGACACCGGCGCTGTTGTGCACCGTCATCTGGGTGGAAGCGTGCAGCGGCAAGTCGGGGAAATAGCGCCGCGCCAGCCGCCAGACCGCCAGATCCTGCAAAATCACGGCATCGACCCCGGCGGCACTGATGGCATCGAGGGTATCGACCAGTTCCGCCAGTTCCTGCTGCTTGACCAGCGTGTTGAGGGTAACGAACAGCTTGCGGTCCTGCTGGTGGGCGTAGCGCGTCATGGCGTCAAGATCGGCAAAGGAAAAATTCTTCGCCTTGGCGCGGGCGGAAAAGCTCTTCAGGCCACAGTAGACAGCATCGGCGCCAGCTTCAAGGGCGGCAAAAAAGGCTTCCAGGCTGCCAGCCGGAGCCAGCAGTTCGGTAAAGGGGGCAGGGGACTCAGACAAGGGGCAGACTCCGCAGGGCAAAGAACGGCAGGAAACAGATTTTCTCAGAATAGCACGGCCACAGAGCCTGCCGGAGGCAAAAACGCCGCCAGCCTTGCTGCCTGGTCCGTGAACCACAAAAAAACCCCCGCAAAGGCGGGGGTTTTTTGTTACGCAAGCGACACGCCAGGGGCGCGGCGACTGATTACATCATGCCGCCCATACCACCCATGCCGCCCATACCGCCCGGCATGGCCGGTGCAGCTTCATCCTTGGGCAGCTCAGCGATGCAGGCCTCGGTGGTCAGCATCAGGCCGGCGACGGAAGCGGCGTTCTGCAGCGCGCTACGGGTCACCTTGGTCGGGTCGAGAATACCCGCTTCGAGCAGGTCGACATACTCGTCGGTCGCGGCATTGAGGCCGTAGGCACCTTCCTTGGAAGCCACGTTGTTGACCACGATGGAACCTTCCAGACCAGCGTTGCTGGCGATCTGACGCAGCGGCTCTTCCAGGGCGCGCTTAACAATCTGCACGCCAAACACCTGCTCACCGGAAACCGCAACCTTCTCCACCGCCTTGATGCAGCGGATCAGCGCAACACCACCACCAGGGACAATGCCTTCTTCCACGGCGGCGCGAGTCGCATGGAGGGCGTCCTCGACGCGGGCCTTCTTCTCCTTCATTTCCGTTTCGGTTGCCGCGCCGACCTTGACCACGGCCACGCCACCAACCAGCTTGGCCAGACGCTCCTGCAGCTTCTCGCGATCGTACTCGCTGCTGGTCTCCTCGATCTGGCCACGGATGACCTTCACGCGGCTCTGAATATCGGCCTCGCTGCCGGCACCGTCAACGATGGTGGTGTTATCCTTGTCGACCACCACACGCTTGGCGCGGCCGAGCATGTCGAGGGTGGCGTTCTCCAGCTTGAAGCCGAGATCCTCGCTGATCACCTGGCCACCGGTGAGGATGGCGATGTCTTCCAGCATGGCCTTGCGGCGGTCGCCGAAGCCGGGTGCCTTGACAGCGCAAACATTGAGGGTACCACGCAGCTTGTTGACCACCAGGGTAGCCAGTGCTTCGCCATCGACATCCTCGGCGATGATCACCAGCGGACGGCCCTGCTTGGCCACCGGCTCCAGCACCGGCAGCAGATCACGCATGGAGCTGATCTTCTTGTCGTGGATCAGGATCAGCGGATCGTCCATGCCAACCGTCATGCGCTCGGCATCGGTGACAAAGTAGGGCGACAGATAGCCACGATCGAACTGCATGCCCTCGACGGTTTCCAGCGAGGTTTCCATCGACTTGGCTTCCTCGACGGTAATGACGCCTTCCTTGCCAACCTTGTCCATGGCCTCGGCCAGGATATTGCCGATGGTCTCGTCACTGTTGGCCGAGATGGTGCCGACCTGGGCAATTTCCTTGTGGTTGGCGATGGGCTTGGAAATGTCACGCAGGGCAACGACGGCGGCCTCGACGGCCTTGTCAATACCACGCTTGATTTCCATCGGATTGTGGCCAGCGCTGACCAGCTTGACGCCTTCGCGGTAGATCGCCTGCGCCAAAACCGTGGCGGTGGTGGTGCCATCACCGGCGATATCGGAGGTTTTGGAGGCAACCTCCTTCACCAGCTGGGCGCCCATGTTCTGGAACTTGTCCTCCAGCTCGATCTCGCGCGCAACGGTCACGCCGTCCTTGGTGATCAGCGGTGCGCCAAAGGATTTCTCGATCACGACGTTGCGGCCTTTGGGGCCGAGGGTCACCTTGACGGTATCGGCCAGCATATTGACACCGGCCAGGATGCTGGCGCGGGCTTTTTCAGAAAACTTGATTTCTTTAGCAGACATTGAACAATTCTCCTGTAGGGGTTAAGCAGGTAAGGAAAAAACGGGCTCTCAGCGCCCTCGCGCCATTATTTTTCGACCACGCCGAGGATATCGTCCTCGCGCATCATCAGAAAGCTCTCGCCTTCCACCTTGATCTCGGTGCCGGCATACTTGCCAAACAGAACCTTGTCGCCCACCTTGACATCCATGCCGAGCACCTTGCCTTCAGCGGTGACCTTGCCTTTGCCAACGGCGATGACTTCGCCCTGCTGCGGCTTTTCCTTCGACGCGGTATCGGGGATGATGATGCCACCGGCCGTGGTGGTTTCCTCTGCGACACATTTGACGATGATACGATCCTGCAGCGGTCTGATGTTCATGTTTCCTGACTCCTTTTTGTACGGAAAGTAAAGGTGACGGCACCAACCAGCTGGCGCCGCCCGGTCGTCCGGGATTTAAGTCAACGACGTCGTTCAATACCAGCCTGGATAACCGCCCTTGCGGCGATCCTGTTAGCACTCAAACACGGCGAGTGCTAACAACAGGGCCAAATATAGTCAGACCGCTGTGAATGTCAAGGCCCGCGTTGCAGAAAAAATCCTGCCAGCAGCCAGCCGCGTTGGGCGGCCACAGCCCTTGACAGTCGCCGGGCACCGTGCTACACCACGAAAATTGTTGATAAAATCCTATAACGTGGCCAGTATTCGGCCAGGCTGCCCCATGAGGAGCGGCCCCGTTTTGCCTGTGAAAGGAGAACCCCGAGGTGCACAAAAAACTCTACATTCCCGGCCCGGTGGAGGTTAGCGCCGACGTTTTCGCCGCCATGTCACAACCCATGATCGGTCATCGCATGGCCGAATACGCCCAGCTGCACCAGCGCGTGACCGACAATCTCAAGCGCCTGCTCAACACCAGCGAGCCGGTGTTCCTGTCCACCTCCAGCGCCTTCGGCATCATGGAAGGTGCGGTGCGCAACCTGGTACAGAAGCGCTGTGCCAACTTCGGCAACGGCGCCTTCAGCAGCAAATGGCACGATGTCACCCGCCGCTGCGGCCTTGAAGCGGATCTGTTTGAGGCCGACTGGGGGCAGCCGGTCACGCCGGAAATGGTCGAGGCCGCACTCAAAACCGGCCGCTACGACGCCATCACCCTGGTGCACAATGAAACCTCCACCGGCGTGCTGTCGCCACTGGCAGACATTGCCGAGGTGATGAAAAACTATCCCGAGGTCTCCTTCATTACCGACACCGTTTCCTCCATGAGCGCCGTGCCCATTGATTTCGCCGCCCTGGGTCTCGACGTCTGTCTGGCCGGGGTGCAGAAGGCCTTCGGACTGCCGCCGGGGCTGGCGGTCTGCGCCGTGTCACGCAAGGCCCTCGACAAAGCTAAAACCACGCCCAACCGTGGCTATTACTTCGACTTTGAAGAATTCGAAAAGAACGATTTGAAGCACAACACGCCCAGCACGCCCTGCATCAGCCTGATCTACGGTCTCGACGCCCAGCTGCAAAAAATGTTCATTGAAGGACTCGACAACCGTTACCGCCGCCACGCCGCCATGGCGGAAAAAACCCGCGCCTGGATTCAGGCCCAGGGCTTCGGCCTGTTCGCTGCCGCAGGTTACCGCTCCGTCACCCTCACCAGCGGCTGCAACGATGGCCGCACCGATCTCGATGCGCTGAAAAAACTGGCCGGGGCGCGCGGCTATGCCATCGATAACGGCTACGGCAAGATCAAGAACACCAGCTTCCGTATTGCCCACATGGCCGACATGACTGATGCCGACCTGGACGAGCTGTTTGCCCTGCTGGAGGAACTGCTGCCGCAGGCACGCCGCTAAAAATCCATACCGCCCGCGCAGGACCATGCCGACAACAACAAGGGGAAGCAGCAACGGGCTGCTTCCCCTCTTTTATGGTACGGCCACGCCCCGCTGTGCAATTATCCCTTCATCGTTTTTGACCCCGATCAAATTTTCTCCCGCCGTTCTGTGGCAGGCTGCTTGCCATAAAGCCACAGCGGCCACGCGCCAGGAGACAACAGCATGACAGCAAGCGATAAAACCTATCTGGTGGTGGTGCAGTGCCACCTAGTGCAGCAGCGCTGCAGCGGCTTTCACTGCGAAAAAGCCTTTACCGACCGCACCGGCGGCTTTGCCCGTTATGCCGATCAGCCCGGCTTGCGGCGGCTGAGTCTGACCTGTGGCGGCTGTTGTGGCCGTGCCCTGCAGCGCAAGCTCAGTCATTTGCTGCGCAGCGCCCACCAGCGTGACGGCATTGAACCGGCGCAGGTGGTGGTACATCTGGCCTCCTGCATCTGCAAGGACAACCACCACGGGCCACCCTGCCCGCACCTGGATTATCTCAAAATCCTGGTCAGTCGTCTGGGGCTGGATCTGGTTGAAGACAGCTGGATCTCACGCACAGCTGAAAAACGCCGGCAGCAGGGACTCTACACCCCCAATGGCGAGCCGGAACAAACCGTTGTGGTCAGCAGCCCGGTCCGGCCGCTGCCTTGACCGCCGCTCCAACCAAGGAGAGATCATGAACCCAACCTTCCCGCGTCCTGCCGCCCTCAACCGGCCGAGCCGCTGGCGGCAACTGATACAATGGCTGTTCCTGTTGTGGATTCTGTGGCTGGGCTGGCGCTTCGGCCAATTCGTTGGCCATTTTACCAGCCAGGGGGCAACCGCCTTTGTACCACGCCCGGCCGGTGTCGATGGCTTTTTGCCCATTGGCGGTCTGGCCAGCCTGAAATTGTGGCTGCTGCGCGGCGAAATCGACCCCAGCCACCCGGCAGCGCTGGTGCTGCTGCTGACCTTTCTGGCCATGAGTCTGCTGGCGAAAAAATCCTTCTGTTCCTGGCTCTGTCCGGTCGGCACCCTGTCGGAAGGCGCCTGGAAGCTGGGCCGCAAGCTGCTGGGCCGCAACTGGCGCATGTGGCGCTGGCTCGATATTCCGCTGCGCGGGCTGAAGTACGCCTTGCTGGGCTTTTTCGTCAAGATTCTGCTGCTCGACATGCCCAGCTTCGCCATCGCGTCCTTTCTGCAATCGCCCTACTGGGCCATCAGCGACGTAAAAATGTTGCGCTTTTTCACCGCGCCGTCCAGCCTGACCCTGACGGTCGTCGGGGTCGCGACACTGCTGTCGCTGGTGTACCAAAACTTCTGGTGCCGCTATCTGTGCCCCTATGGCGCACTGCTCGGACTGTTCAGTCTGCTCAGCCCGTTCAAGATCCGCCGCGAGCGCCACAGCTGCACCAGCTGCCAGCGCTGCAGCGCCGCCTGCCCGGCGCTGCTGCCGGTACACCGGCTTGATACGGTGATGAGCGTGGAATGCACCGGCTGCCTCACCTGTGTCGACAGCTGCCCGCACGGCAGCCTGCGCATGGGAACCCTGATCGAACGCAAGCCCCTGCCACGCTGGGTTTTTCCGCTGCTGGTGCTGGTCCTCTACAGCGGCGGCGTCAGCCTCGGCATGGTCAGCGGCCACTGGCACAGCAGTCTGGAATACAGCGATTACCTGCGGCTGATCCCCCTGGCCGACCGCATCGGCCACTGACCGGTCAGCCCCTGCCCAAGGAGAGCGCCATGACGACCGCCACCTCGCCACCCGACAACGCGCAACGCAACCTCGCCGACCTGCTGCGCCAGGCCATCGACCAGGCACCCGATGCCATTCTGCTGGCGGATGCCGGCGGCGCCATCCGTTACTGGAATCGCGGCGCCGAGCGGCTGTTCGGCTTCAGCGCCGCCAAAGCCCTGGGGGCCTCCCTTGATCTGATCATTCCCGAGCGCCTGCGTGAACGCCATTGGCAGGGCTACCACCGGGTGATGGCCGGCGCGCCCAGCCGTTACGGCGACGATCTGCTGGCGGTGCCGGCCCTGCACCAAAACGGCCAGCAGCTATCGAGCGAGTTCAGCATTGTTCTGCTGCACGATGGCGCCGGCGCCCCCTGTGCCATTGCCGCCATCCTGCGCGATGTCAGCGCCCGTCACGCCCGCGAAAAGGACCTGCGCCGCAAACTGACCGAAGTGGAGCAACAGCTCGGCGCCACCCGCTGACGGACAGCCCGCCAGCCAATTCGCCCCTGCCAGAAACACCAAAAAAGCCCGTTGCGCACGAACAGTCCCGCGCAACGGGCTTTTTGCTTCACAGATACAGGCGGCGCTCAGGCCGGTTCAAGACCGGCAAACTTGAGCAGCAGACGTTTGGGGCCATGCAGGTTGAAATAGACGATCACCTTCTGCTTGTCGCCGGCCCCCTCCAGCCGGCGCACGGTGCCGACGCCGAAGCGGGCGTGGCGCACCCGGCTGCCAATACGCAGGGTCGGGGCGGCGCCGGCCTCCACCTCGATAACCGGCTCCGCCGCCGCCAGGCGCGGGCCGGGCGAGGGCGGGGCAGGCGGCCGCTCAACCACGGGCAACGCCGCAATCGCCTCGTCCTGGTCCGTGCGGGGCAGCTGTTCAAACAACGATGCCAGATTGTGCGCTGCCGGCTGGCGCAGCGGCGCGCTGCCACAACCGGCCAGCAAATGCGGCGGCACCTCGGTCAGGAAGCGGCTGGGCGGATTGAACTGGTAGCTGCCATAGACCCGCCGGCGACCGGCGGCGGTCAGAAACAAGCGCTCGCGCGCCCGCGTCATGCCGACATAACACAGCCGCCGCTCCTCCTCGATCTGCTCCTCCTGGCCCCCGGCGCGCTCGGCCGGAAACAGCCCTTCCTCCATGCCGGTCATGAACACCACGGAAAACTCCAGGCCCTTGGCGGCGTGCAGGGTCATCAGCGTCACCCGGTCGAGACTGGGATCGTAGGCATCCAAATCGGTGACCAGCGCCATCTGCTCCAGGTAGTCCTGCAGCCGCTCCAGCGGACTGGCGCTGTCCTGCGCCTGTTGCAGGCGGCTGTCGTGTTCCTCCATGCCGGCCAGCAGCTGATCGAGGTTCTCCAGCCGGTCCTGGGCTTCGCTGCTATCGTCCTCACGCAGCATGGGGCCATAACCGCTGGCATCGATCAGTTCAGCGGTCAGCTGCGGAAACGGCGTCTGCGCCGCACGGGCGCGAAAGTCCTCGATCAGCGCGACAAACTCGGCCAGCCGGCGGGCCGCCGCGCCGCCGAGCAACCCATCGGCGACAGCCTGGCAACAGGCCGGATAGAAACCGCCGGCGGCCTCGGACAAGGGCGCAATCCGCTCGACGGTGGCGGCGCCGATGCCGCGCGCCGGCACATTGATAATGCGGCGCGCCGCGACACTGTCGGCCGGATTGACCAGCAGGCGCAGATAGGCCAGCACATCCTTGATTTCCAGGCGGGCGAAGAAGCGCATGCCACCGAACATGACATAGGGCAAGCGCTCGCGTACCAGCGCCTCTTCCAGCACGCGCGACTGGGCGTTGGTGCGGTAGAGCACCGCCATGTCGCGCAGGTGGCGGCCGGCGGCATGCAGCTGGCGCAGCTGACGGACAACAAAGTCAGCCTCGGCCAGATCGTCGTTGAGCACCTCGGCATGGATCGGCTCGCCGCCCTGCTGCTGCGTCCACAGGGTCTTGCCGGCCCGGGCGCGGTTGTTGGCCACCAGCTGGCTGGCCGCTTCGAGAATCACCGCTGTCGAGCGGTAGTTCTGCTCCAGCCGGATGGTATGACAGCCGGGAAAATCGCGTTCAAAATTGAGGATGTTGCCGATTTCGGCGCCACGCCAGCGGTAGATCGACTGATCATCATCCCCCACCACGCACAGGTTGCCGTGCCCGGTCGCCAGCATGCGCACCAGCCGGTACTGCACGGCGTTGGTGTCCTGGAATTCGTCCACCAGCACGTGGAGAAAACGCTCGGCGTAGCGCTGGCGAATGGCCGGCTGCTGCTCGAACAGCTGGCAGCACTGCAGCAGCAGATCGCCGAAATCGAGGGCGTTGGCCTGGCGCAGCTGCTCCTGATAGGCCTGATAAACCTGGCGCAGCTGGGCGCTGCGCGGATCATCGGCCGGCAGATCCTCTGGCAAAAGGCCACGATTCTTGGCGGCATCGATGGCGGCGGCCGCCGTGCGCGGCTTGAGACTTTTCTCGCTGATGCCCAATTCCTTCAGCACCACCTTGAGCAGCCGTTCCTGATCCTGATCATCGTAGATGCTGAAGCTGGCGCTGTAACCGGGCAGGGCGGCGATCTCGCGCCGCAGAATGCGCACGCAGGCACTGTGAAAGGTGGCCACCCAGGGCGGTTCACCACCATCCAGCAGCCGTTCGATGCGGCCGCGCATCTCGGCGGCGGCCTTGTTGGTGAAGGTCACCGCCAGAATGCGCCAGGGCGGCACCCCCTGCTGCTGGATCAGATGGATCACCCGCCGGGTCAGGGTACTGGTTTTGCCGCTGCCGGCACCGGCCAGAATCAGCAACGGGCCATCGCCGTATTCCACCGCCTCGCGCTGACGGTCATTGAGACTGGCTGCGGTTTCAGCCACCGCTGTCCTCCTTGAGGGTGCGCGCCATCAGCGCGCGGTTATAGGCCGACACCATGTCGCGCCGCGAAATGATGCCGACCAGCTGCTGGCGGCAATCGCGCGCCACCACCGGCAGCTGCTCGATGTTGCGGTAACCGATGCGGCGCATGGCCTGGTCGAGGTTCTCATCCTCAAACACCGTGGTCACCTCGATGGTGGCCAGTTCCTTGACCACCACCAGATCGAGCAGATCCTTCTCGAACACCACGCCGAGAAAATCCTGCACCGAAATGATACCGGTCA
Organism: Desulfuromonas thiophila; assembly: GCF_900101955.1. Lineage (NCBI taxonomy): Bacteria > Pseudomonadati > Thermodesulfobacteriota > Desulfuromonadia > Desulfuromonadales > Desulfuromonadaceae > Desulfuromonas > Desulfuromonas thiophila. The sequence goes on from NZ_FNAQ01000017.1 coordinate 43,769, forward strand.
ACTCGCCCATCTGATTGACCAGCGGGAAATTGGTGTGGCGGGTCTGGCTGATGAAATCGGTAAACTGGCGCAGGGTCATGCTTTCGGGCAGGGTCACCGGCTGACGGGCCATCACATCGCCCACCCGCAGCGACTTCATGATATTGCGTTCCTTGCCAGCCTCCAGATTGATGCCGGCGCGCGCCAGTTCAACGGTATCGAGACTTTCCTTGCAGAAATGCCGGCTGATGGTGGTCCCCACCACGCAGGTCAGCATGATGGGCACGATGACCTGATAGGACGCCGTCATCTCGAACAGCAGGAAGATTGCCGTCATGGGCGCGTGGGTGGCGGCGGACAGGAAGGCCCCCATGCCAATCAGGGCGTAGGCGCCGGGCAACAGACCCAATTGTGGCAGCAACTGCTGCGCCAGGTGGCCGAAGCAGCCGCCGATAACGGCACCGATGTACAGAACCGGCGCGAACAGACCGCCGGGCATGCCCGATCCCAGGGTAATGGAGGTGGCCAGCGCCTTGAACAGCACCAGCGCCAACAGCAGCCGCCAGGTACCGTCCCCCTGCAGAAAACCGTTGATAAACTCATAGCCGTTGCCAAACACCTGCGGCAGACCGATCCCGATGAGGCCGACCAGCAGCATGCCCAGCAGCGGCTTGACCAGGCGCGGCAGCCGCAAACGGTCAAACAGACCCTTGACCCGGAAATGACTGTCGATAAAGGCCGCCGCCAGCACCCCGACCAGCAGACCCAGCAGCAGATAAAGCAGCAGTTCCCAGTGCGAACCGACCTGATAGGGCGGCACCGCGAAAGCGACCTCATTGCCCAGCAGGGCACGCGACACCACGGTACTCATGCCGCTGGCAATCACAATGGAGGTAAAACTGGCGATCTCGAAGGATGACAGCAGCACGATTTCCTGGGCAAAGAACACCCCGGCAATGGGCGCGTTGAAGGTGGCCGCCACCCCGCCGGACACGCCACAGGCCACCAGCACCTTCAGGCGGTTGCCACTGACCTTGAAGCCCTGACCGAACTGGCTGCCAACAGCACCACCAATCTGGGCGATGGGGCCTTCCTGGCCGGCACTGCCGCCGGTTCCCAGGGTAATGGCGCTGGCCAGGCCACGGGTGAGAATGGTGCGACCGGGGATCTTGGCGCCGCGCAGATTGACCTGCTCAAGAAAGGCGGAAAAACCAAAGCGCAGATCGCGGGCAAAGAACAGTCCAAAGGGAATCAGCAGCAGCGCGCCGCTGAGAGGGAACAGCACCACCCAGAAACGTTGGGGACTGAACTGATTGAAATCGATCGCGAAAAAGCTGACGCCCTGTTCGATGACCAGCCAGTGAAAAAACTCGATGGTCCGGCGAAAAGCGAAATTGCACAACCCCGACAGCAGGCCGATGGCCACCGCCAGGATGGCCATGAAGGTATTCTCGCTCAGGCGCAAGCGGCTGGTCAGAACCAGCGGCCCACGGCGCAATAGCGCCAGCAGGCGGGTAAATAAATTCAGCATGGGAGTGCGTCCCGCGGGTGATCCGTCCCGGCTGGCGCTGGCGCCAGCATCAGTCCTCGTCGGCGGCATCCGCCTGCTGACACTGCTGAACCACCTCGGCCAGCCAGGCAATTTCATCGGGTACGAAGGTCTTGGAAAAATCCGTCCCGACATTCAGCGCCCAGTGCAGCGGCGCCTGCGACTGTTCGGCCAGCAGATAGCCCGGTGCCTTCATGAAGGGAACCGGCTGCTGCGCCCAATCCTGCAGACGCTGCTCGGAATCAAACAGCAGCAGGTAGTCATCACCGTCCGATTCAAGTACCAGCGGAAACCCCTGAGACTGCTCCTCGCCTTCCGCTGCCGGAGGCTCGGTCTCGGGATGCAGCGGCAGGAAAAACACCGTATTGAGCACCAGATCGTAGAAGCGGCTTTGCACGTCGGGATTTTCCGGATTGTCGCGGTACTCTTCAAGGGCCTGATCAAGGCTCAGGCCGGTCGGGCTGTCGTTCATGGCATGCTCCTGGTACACAAAAGGGGGGGTCGGCAGGTTCGACGCCAGGAACAACCCATGACATCGCGAAAAAAACAGGGCTCGGATGTTACCCAATCCGCCGGCAGCTGGCAACCGCAAGAACGGGAAAAACGGTTTTCGCCGGCAAAAAGATCACGGGGCGGTCGGCCAGCGTGTCATGCCCGCTGGCGGGAGAGGGATCAAAGACGCAAAACAGCCGGTTAATGAATCAGCGGCTGGCCAGCCCGCACCAGGGCGAGAAACTCGGCTTCCGGCAGCGGTTTGGCAAACAGATAGCCCTGACCATAGGCAAAGCCGATCTGGCGCAGCCGTTCGTGCTGCACCGCCTCCTCGATACCCTCGGCCACCAGCTCGAATTCCATGGCACTGGCAAAGGCCACCAGCGACTGGGCCAGGGCCGCGTCGCTGCGGCTGCGATGGATATCGGTGACAAAGGCGCGGTCGAGCTTGACCCGGTCGACCGGAAAACGTTTGAGGTAGGCCAGTGAGGTATAACCGGTGCCGAAATCGTCCAGCGCCAGGGCCACGCCCAGGGCGTGCAGTTCCTCCAACAGCGGAATGGCCTGGGCGACATCGTTCATCATCAGGCTTTCGGTCAGTTCCAGTTCCAGACAGGCCGGTGGAACCTCGCTCTGCTGCAGGATCTGGCGCACCGTTTCGACAAAGCCCGCGGTCTGGAACTGGCGCACCGACACGTTGACGGCAATGCGCAGCCAGTCGCCAGTGGCGGCCTGATGGCGGCGGATGAGATCACAGCTGGTGGCCAGAACCCATTGCCCAATCGGCAGAATCAGGCCACTGCTTTCCGCCACCGGGATCATGCGATCGGGCGTGACCCAGCCCAGCTCGGCCGACTGCCAGCGCAGCAGGGCTTCGGCGCCGACCAGCCGGCCATCGGCCAGGCTAACCTGCGGCTGGTAGTACAGCTGCAGTTCGCCGGCCTCGATGGCCCGCCGCAGATGCCGTTCGATGCTGAAGTGCTCGCTGGCACGGCGGGCGAAATCGCTGGAGAAGAAACAGAAACGATCGCGGCCCTGCAGCTTGGCCTGATGCATGGCACGGTCGGCATTCTCCAGCAGCGCGCTGTCATCGGCGCCATCATCGGGATAGCAGGCGATGCCGATACTGGCACTGAGAAACAGTTCCATGCCGTCCAGTTGGAGCGGCGCCCGCACCGCCTCCAGCACCTTGATGGCAATCTGGGTGGCCTCGTCGTTGCGCAGGCCGCACACCAGCAGGGCAAACTCATCGCCCGACAGCCGCGAAAAGGTGTCCTCGGCCCGCACACAGTCCCTGAGCCGCTGGCCGATTTCCACCAATACCTGATCGCCGACGGCATGGCCGAGACTGTCATTGATCTTCTTGAAATGATCCAACCCCACCGCCAGCACGGCCACGCCGACCTGCTTGCGGCTGGCGCGCTTGAGGGCCTGCTGCAAGCGGTCGCGCAACAACACCCGGTTGGCCATACCGGTCAGGGGATCGGTCTGGGCCAGCTTGAGCATCTTTTCTTCCCAGGCCTTGGCCTCACGCAGATCGGCGAACAGCGCCACATAATGACGCAGCGTGCCCTGCTCATCGCAGAGCGCGCGAATCTGCAGCCAGGCGGGGAAATTCTCGCCCGATTTGGCCCGGTTCCAGATCTCGCCCTGCCAGCTGCCCTGCTGGCGCAGCTGCTGCCACAGCTGCTGATAGAATTCCGGCCCGTGGCTGCCCGACTGCAGCAGGCGCGGGTTCTGGCCCAGCACCTCGGCCTCGCTGTAACCGCTGATGCGGCTGAAGGCCTGGTTGACGGCCTGGATGCTGCCGCTGCTGTCGGTGACCAGCACCCCTTCACTGCTGTTTTCCATCACCAGCGACAGCAGCTGCAGGCGCGCCTCACGCTCGCGCCGCTCGCGAATATCGCGCACACTGGTCAGAACCGCCTGACTGCCCTGAAAATGCACCAGGGCGCTGCGCACCTCGACGGGCACCCAGGAACCGTCGCGATGGCGATGGGCACACTCGAAGCGGGTCACGCCATTGTGCAACAGATCGCTGAAATGATTGCAGTTGCTGCGCTGGCACAGCAGGGTGCAATGAGTGCCCAGCAGCTCCTCCAGCGAATACCCCACCATCCGCAGATAGGTCTGGTTGGCCATCAGCAGCAGACCGTTGAAATCGCGCAGCACCAGGCCATCGGCACTGTGATCGAACAATTCCTGATAGCTCTCCAGGTTACGGCGCAGTTCCAGCCGCAACGCCTCCAGCTCGGCCTCGGCCTGCCGGCGTTCGGTCACATCCTGCAGCAGCAGCTGGATATGGTCGTCGTCGCCGAACTTCAACCGACTGGCGCGAATCTCCACCTGGCGCCGCCGCGTGGTCAGGCAAACCTCCTGCGCCGCCTGGCCCTGCCGCACCACCGCCGCCAGCAGCGCCTCCACCTGGGGCCAGACCGTCGTGCTGTGCAGTTCGCGAATGGCCAGCCCCGTCTGATCACCCGCCAGGCCCAGCAAGCGGGCCGCCGCCGGATTCATGCGCTCGACCTCGCCCTGGGGCGACAGCACCACGATGGCCTCGCGCGACTGTTCAAACAGGGCGGCATAAGCCTGCTGCTCGCGCGCCACCGCGCTGCTGAGCGGGTCAAGGCCATAACGGCGCACCACCCGCCAGACCAGAAAACCGAACACCAGTGTCAGCAGCAGCAGGCCACTGGTCACCTTGAGGCTGTGTCGACCCCACCAGCCGGGAACCTGGCCATCGCTGCGACGTAACTGCAGCCGCCCCAGCAGCTCACCGGCAACAGCAATCTCCAGCTGCGCCTGACGTAGTCCGGTGCTTGGCTGCGGCCGCTCGGCCTGGTACAGCATAAAACCGTTGGGCGCCTGCAACGCCACGCCGGCAATCAGCGCATCCTGTTCAAAGTAGCCCTCCAGCAGGGCGCGGACCTGCACATAGTCGCCCCGCAACAGCGGATCGCGCAGCTGGGCCCGCAGCAGATTCTGTTCACTGACAAAGCTCTGCTGCAGGGTCTTCTGCAGACCCAGCTGGCGCGCCCGCTGGATCAGCAGACTCTGCAGCAGCACAAACAGCAGCAACAGCAGCAGCACCACCGCCAGGGTACGACCATAACCCGTCGAAAATTTAGTGCGCAGGCGTGACACCAGCTGCTTCCTCCCCCTGTTCCATACCCGCGACGCCTTGATCCTGCGCCCAGTCCACTGGCGTGTCCGCAAGAGACTCCAGCCCCCGCAGACCGTCGTAGTCGCTGTCCTGCACCGGCGCCACGCAGCGGGCATCGGGACGCAGCGCCCGCAACAGCGTCCGGCCTTCGGCACTCAGATGCAGCTGCTGCAGGGCCGTGCGCAGGCAATCCACCAGCTGCGGCTCAAGGGTCGGGCTGGCGATAAACAGGTGATCGGCCACCGGCGGCAACGGCGCCAATACCCGCAGGCCCGCCCCCTGCAGGCTGTCGAGCACCTCCTGCTTGACCGCGCCGGCGGCATAGCGCCCCGCCAGCACCGCGTAAGCCACGTTATCGTGGTTGCCCAGAAAAGCCACCGCCGCCAGATCCTCCAGCCCCAGCCGATGCTCGGCCAGCACCGCCCGGGGCACCATGCAGCCCATGGTGGAATAGGGCGCCACCAGCGCCAGGGTCTGACCGCGCAGATCGGCAACCTGGCGCAGCGGGCTGTCCTGCCGCACCACCAGAGCGCCGCGCAGCAATCCCCGGCCGTCGCTCAGGCTGCCGAGCAACTGCAGGCGGGGCTGCTGCTGGCGCAACCGGACATAGAGGGTCGGGCCGGTGAAGGCCAGCTCCAGCCCCGGCTGGCCGAACTGTTCGGCCATGTCACCAAAACTGGGCAGAATCCGCCACTGCACCGGTCGGCCACAGACCCGGCTGAGGTGCGCGCACAGCGGCGCGAAACGCCGTTGCAGTTCCGCGGCATTGAGATAGGGGTGCACCCCCAGGGTCAGACTGTCCGGGTTCAGGCTGCGGCTGGGCACATAATGGGCCGCCGCCGGTGGCTGGCCCGGCCCCAGCAGCACCAGCGCCAGGCAGGCACACAGCAATGCCAGCCGCCGCTGCCAGCCGAGGCTAAAAACCGTAACAGATCGCGTCGTCCCAAGCATCCGTTTCATCCTTTTCTGGGCGCTGCTGGTGCCAGCGCAAAACCGCCGTGGGAGCGTTTTTACACCGCCAGCAAGCCATCAGCGTTCCAGTTGCAGCACCCTGGCCGCCAACTGGTCAAGAGGCAGCGACAGATCGACCCCGCCCGCCTTGACCGCTTCCTTGGGCATGCCATAGACCACACAGGTCGCCTCGTCCTGCGCCAGGGTGGCGGCACCCGCCTCCTTCATTTCCTTCATGCCCCTGGCGCCATCGTCGCCCATGCCGGTCATGATAACGCCAATGGCGTTCTTGCCGGCGTAACGGGCCGCGCTGCGGAACAGCACATCCACCGACGGCCGATGGCGCGAAACCAGCGGCCCGTCCTTGATTTCGACATAATAGCGCGCGCCGCTGCGCTTGAGCAGGGTATGACGATTGCCCGGCGCGATCAGGGCGCGGCCGCGGATCACCGAATCGCCATCGGCCGCCTCCTTGACCGACAAGCGGCACAGCCCATCGAGGCGGCGGGCAAAGGCGGCGGTGAAATTCTCCGGCATGTGCTGGACAATCACGATACCCGGCGCATCGGCCGGAAACTGCAGCAGAAATTCACGCAAGGCCTCGGTACCGCCGGTGGAGGCGCCGACCACCACCACCTTTTCAGTGGTCTGCACCAGGGCGCGGCTCGAACCCTTTTCCAGCACGGCGTCGGCGGTCAGCTTGGGCGCCACCGTCAGGGACGGCCGGCCGGTGGGGCGCAGTCGCGCCTGCGCCGCCGCCTTGACGGCATCGCAGATACGCACCCGCGATTCCTCCAGAAACTGCTTGGTGCCCAGCTGCGGCTTGGTAATGATATCGACGGCGCCATATTCCAGCGCCCTGAGCGCCGTTTCCGACCCCTGGGCCGTCAGACTCGAACACATGACCACTGGAATCGGATGCTGGGTCATGATCTTTTTCAGAAAGGTCAGGCCGTCCATTCGCGGCATCTCGACATCCAGCGTGATGACATCGGGAATCTGCTCCTTCATGCGCGCCGCGGCGATGAAGGGATCGCCGGCAGTGGCCATGACCTCGATCTGCGGGTCGGACGCCAGGATGCTGCTGAGAGCCTCGCGCACCACGGCGGCATCGTCAACGATCAGAACACGAATCTTCTCGGCCATGGCCTGCCTCCCGGCAAAAAAGATGAAGTCGCAAAACGTCCGGCCCTGGGCGCGTTGCTGAGCTGTTACCACCTCAGCAAAAAAGGGTTCAGGGCTCAGACCGCAGCCAGCGCCGGCTGGTGACGGTAAACGGTCGGCGCGATCTGCTGCAGGGGCACCGCATAGCCATGCAGCGATTCCGAATGCCCCAGAAACAGATGGCCGTCGGGCTGCAGATGACGGCAGAATTTCTGCACCAGCCGCTCCTGGGTCGGGTGATCGAAATAGATGATCACATTGCGGCAGAAAATGACATCTAGAACAAAGGGCAGGGCAAACTGTTCGTCCATGAAGTTGAGCCGGCCGAAACGCACATGCCGGCGCAGCTCCGGCACAATGCGCACCAGCGGGCTGGTGCGGTCGCGGCTGCGCAGCAGGTAGCGGCGGCGCAAGGCCATGGGCACCGGCGCGATCCGCTCCTCGTGATAGACCGCCTGCTTGGCCTGATCGAGCACACGGGTGGAGATATCGGTGGCGATGATTTCGAAGACAAAATCGCTGTGCTGGCGGGCATAGTCATCCAGCACCATGGCCAGGGTATAGGGTTCCTCGCCGCTGGAACAGCCGGCACTCCAAACGCGGAAGCTGCGCCGGCCCAGGCGCTGCCAGGCCGGCAGCACCTGACCGACCAGGTAGTCGAAATGGCTCGGTTCGCGAAAAAAATCGGTCTTGTTGGTGGTAACGGCGTTGAACAGATGAATCTTTTCCAGCTGCTGGCCGCGGGGGCTGAACAGATAGTCGCAGTAGTCGCTCACCGTGGCCAGCTGCAACTCGCGCAAGCGCTTGTGCAGCCGGCCGGCCAGCATGGTGCGCTTGTTGTCGGTCAGCCGGATGCCGAGTTCATCGTAGATGTAGGCGCTGATACGCCGGAATTCCGCCGGGCCGATGTCCATGCTGTCCTCACGCAGAGCCTTGGCCGCTGAGAGCCGCGCAGCAGCTCTCAGCGGCCTTTTTCCCGCCGTTCGCCACCGTCTTGCGTCAGGCACAGGCCCCGTGGCGGTCCACCTCTGATACGCACCCGCGTGTCTTGCCGGTTTCAGTATTCCTCGAACTCGTCGTCAAGCTTGTCCTTGCCGCTGCCCATGTCCAGCAGCACCCCGGCGCCGCTGGCAGCGCCAGCCTTGGCCGCCGGCCGGGCCGCGCCGCCCCGGGCCACATGCGCAATGCGCGGCGGAACCTTGGGGGCAGAGGCTCTGCGCTGGCTTTTGCCCGTGGTCGCCACCCGGAAGAAGCTGATGGTGTCCTGCAGCTGCTCGGCCTGACTGGAGAGCTCCTCGCTGGTGGAGGCCATCTCCTCCGAGGCGCTGGCGTTCTGCTGGATCACCTGGTCAAGCT
>NZ_FNAQ01000018.1 GCF_900101955.1 Desulfuromonas thiophila
ACTCGCCGATCCGGCGCATGGCCTGGTTGAGTTCAGTCTGGACGGGATCATTCTGGCGTTTTTTCAGCGACTCGTCGATCCCGGCCAGCGCTTTCTCTCGCCACTGCTCCAGGCGGTAGATCTCAAGGCTCAGTTCGCGGGATAGCGCATCAACGGATTCGCCCCGCAGCAGACGTAGGACCACTTCACGCTTGCGGGCGGCACTCCAGCGCTGCCCCTCGGCCAACGGTCCTGTGACGGTTTCGTTCTGGTTCTGTTTGGTCATTGTTAATCTCCTTGGACACGGGGACATTACCCCAAATCAGTGTCCAAGAAAACCGGCGCCGCTCCATGCGCAGTTCAACCCAGTCGGCTTGCATCTGCCGACCCGGTTCCGTCTCGAAACGCACCACGGGCTCTAACTCCTTGACCGGGGCCAATGCTGCCAGAAAAAGCCGGACCATGCGTTCTGAACCGTCATAGCCGAGTTCCCGGATCTCCCGGGCCAGTACCGTTGCCGGAAGTCGATGGGGAGCGGCCGCTTTCTGCCGCTCTTCCAGAAACGTTTTGAACGGATCAAGCTTTCCCGGGCGTGGTCCGCGTTTCTTGTAGGTCGGCATGGCCGCCGAGCGCAGAAACTTGCGGATGGTGTTGCGCGAATGCCCGGTGATCCGATGGATCTCCCGGATGCTTTTGCCCTGTTTGCTGAGAATTCTGATTTCCATACACTCTTCCTTTGCGATCATGCCGACCTCCTGGTCGGCTAGGATAAGGGAAGAGTGGGTCAATTTTCAGTTGCCGAGGTGGGTCATTTTTACTTTTCCGCTAACAACGTCATCCTGCTCGGACCCAGCGGCACCGGCAAGACCCATCTGGCCCTCACCCTGGGCTATCGGGCCACGCAGTGCGGCGTCAAGGTGCGCTTCATCTCCGCTGCCGACCTGATGCTGCAACTGGAGAGCGCCCAGCGGCAAGGCCGTTATAAAGAAGTGTTGCGACGCAGCGTGCTGGGGCCGAGACTGCTGATCATCGATGAAATCGGGTATCTGCCCTTCAGCGACACCCAGGCGAACCTGTTCTTCCAGGTGATCGCCAAACGCTACGAAGAAGGCTCGGTCATCCTGACCTCGAATCTGAGCTTCGGCGAATGGGAGCAGGCCTTCGGCGGCAACACGGCCCTGACATCGGCCATGCTGGACAGACTGTTGCACCATGCCCATGTCATCCAGATCCGAGGCGACAGCTATCGTCTGAAAGAGAAGCGCAGAGCGGGAATCATGACCACCCCGCTACCGACGGCACAAATTGAAGACTGACACAGGAGATGGGTCAATTTTCAACTTCCAAGAGCCGGTTAAGTGAGTCGGTTGTCGATTGCCGTTGACACAAAAGTGCGGGGATGGCGCAAGACTGCGAAGTCCGACTGGGGAAACCCTCCCGAAACATTCCGGCTTGTGACCTATCGGGACGCGGAAACGAACATCGTCTATCCGTTGGTGACCAATACCCTGGACCTACCAGCACGAACGAGTGCCGATCTCTACAAGGAACGTTGGCAAATTGAGCTTTTCTTCAAGTGGATCAGACAGAACCTGAAAGTGAAGAGCATCCTCGGCACCTCCATGAACGCGGTGAAGGCCCAGTTCTGGATCATTCTGTGCGCCTATCTACCTAGTGCTGTCGTTTCAAAAGTTCCAGTCGAAAATCAGCGCGTCGTTACAACGTATATTATTGATATTGCTGCTGAACTTGTTCGAGCGAGGAGATTTTACAAACTATTTGACCCGCCAAAGCAGGAAAACGCTACGCAGAACGGTCAGTTATGTTTGCTGTGAAACTGTGAGACAGTTGTGCCCCAAAAAGCATCGCCCGATAGGTGTTACCCACTCGATCGGGGGAAGAGCCTATAAAAAAGGGCGCAACAAGTGCGCCCTCCTATAAGACAATCAAAAACTTAATCAGCACGCCTATATATGAGATATTGCTGCAAGATTGTTAAAAGATTATTTACTAACCAGTAAAGAACAAGTCCTGCAGGAAAATTAAGAAAAAGAAAAGTAAAGACGACAGGCATGGCAAGCATCATCTTCGCCTGAATCGGATCCATTGTAGAGGGTGTCAGCTTTTGCTGTATAAACATAGTGACACCCATAAGGACCGGCGTAACAAAATAAGGATCCTTAACAGAAAGATCTGTAATCCACAGCATAAATGGAGCATGACGCAACTCAATTGTATCAAGAAGAACTTTATATAGAGCGAAAAAAACAGGGATTTGAACCAACATTGGCAAACAACCACCTAAAGGGTTAACCCGGTTTTCCTGATACAATTGCATTGTAGCGCGATTAAGTCCCTCACGATCAGTGCGATATTTTTCACGAATTTTTTTCATTTCAGGCTGAAGCTTTTGCATAGCCTTCATTGAAACATAACTTTTCTGAGTGAGAGGCCAGAAAATAAGTTTTATGATTACAGTAAGAAGAATAATCGATACTCCATAATTTCCTACAATATTATAAAAATAATTTAGAAAAAAATGAAGAGGTTTGGCGAGGAATGAAAAAAAACCAAAATCGACAGCCTTTGATAAATTATAGTCAAATTTTGAAAGCTGATTAGTTTCCTTTGGTCCAGAGTAAAGCAACGTGGTAAAAGTGAATGTCTCTCCAGGTAAAACTGAAAACTCAGGATAATTGATTTGATGTAAAAAATATTTATCATTGCAACTAACAACTACTTGTGCATTATTGGATGCATTTATAAACAATGACATAAAATACTTAAGAGTGAATCCAGACCAAAGAGTTTTTTCGCTATAACTAGTGTGGCTATTAATTAGATCATCTTTGTCTTCCTTAACAAGCTCATCATTATGGAGAGTAATAGAACCCTCAAAATCAAATCGATTTTTAGATTTATTATTGTTGATATTGTTATAAAATTTTATGGAATAACTGTCTTGCAAAGAAGAGATTGTACAATTTTTTACTTCGGTGGAAAGCTTGATAATATATGAATCTTTTTCGAAAGAAAAATTTTTATATATCTCGACACCCTTTACATCTTTTCGAAAAACGACATTTGTATCATTTTTAGAATAAAGATGATATTCACCACCATTTAAATAGTTGGAAAAATTATCTTGAAAGTACTGCCCACCCCCAAGGCTATTAATTATACATACATTTTCCGAGTTATTGGCGCTTTCTAGGTATTTAGGAAAACAAATTTTCTCTATCGATGCTTCATTTTCAGAAAAAACAATATCATAATTAGCGGAATTAAAAATTATTTCACTACCTGCAGCTTGTTCATTTGTTATGGAAATAAAATCTTTTTCTGGCTGAATCAAATTATCCCTATTTTCATCTTCAGCAGAAGTTATATTACTTGCCATATCCTGAAGGTCAGCAGTATCGACTGAATCCTTACCAGGAAACAAAAAGGAAAAAGTAAACCAAACAAGAACCATTAAAGTTATTGCAATTATAGTATTTTTATTTTCCATCAGTTCACCTTAGTGGATCATACCCGCCTTTAGACAGAGGATGACAACGTGCGATCCTATATAAAGAAAGACCTAAACCCCGTAAAAACCCATATTTAGTAATTGCCTGAATAGAATATTCAGAACAAGTTGGTAAAAATCTGCAACATTGTGGCTTAAATGGAGAAATAAATTTTTGATATAAACCAATTATAAATATAGAAATTTTCATTTTATATGCTTCAGGCTATTTTCTAAATCAATCCAAAAAAAACGGCTATCTATATCTCTAAGATCACATTTTGCTACATAAACATAGTCATAATTCGGAGAATATTTTTCGATATTCATCCTAAAAAAAGCTCTAACAACTCTTTTAAATCGATTACGCAAAAAAGCCCTACCGTTTTTACGACTTACAACAAGTCCTAAACGTGCAGGGCTATCAATATTTAAGCATTTGAATATAACAAAATATTTACATTTGTATTTAATTCCAGCTTTAAATACCCTATTATACTCTTGTTTTTTTTTAACAAGATTTTTTTTCTCTAGCAAGTTAGCCACAACCCATCTACTTGACTGGGATGGAAACTACAAGACGCCTACGCCCCTTAGCTCTTCTCCTATTAAGAACGTTACGTCCATTCGAGGTTGACATCCGCTGACGAAAGCCATGTGTTCTCTTACGGCTAACACGACTTGGTTGATATGTACGTTTCACTTAATCCTCCTATGTGTTTAGCAAAACAAGCTGACATCATCTAAAAAAAAAAGTCAAAAGGCAAGAACTTTAAAAACAAGAAAAATTATAAATTTTATGATAAAATTTAATTAACTAATTAAATTTCAAATAAATTGCCAACCAAAAACGTCTAATAATATATTAGATCACATCAACCATACAAGCCAAAACTGCGCTTTTTCGTCTTACTCACAAAATCGCCCTTCCCCAAAGAGAGTTGGTAGGTTAGCGTCTCTTCAATGAAAGATGCTGATCTTTACGCTCACATTCATGGCATTCGGTCGCCGAAATAAAGCTCGCTCTCGCTGCCGGCGAGGTCAGTGTTTTTGTCGAACACGATCCGGCCATCACCCTGACTTATCCGAAGTGCGGGGCAACCGCCCCCGGCAACAATAAGCGGCAGTGAATATGGCAGCACCTCGACAACTGTCAGTACAAGACCATGCTGGTGGCCGACGCCTCCCGCGTTAAGTGCCTGGAACACGCCGTCGTAACTGTCGAAGTGTCTTGGTCAGAATCAAGCTGGGATTCACGGCCCTGTACGAAGCTTTGGTTATCAACTGGCTCTGAGAGGCCTCCATTTAAGCTGTTTCCCGGTAGATAAACCTCACTTGGAAAGCCATCGACGACATCATGTCGCGGGCCGTCGCTCGTGGACTTGCACGGCGTGAATCACAAAGTCACAAGCACGTCGAGATTGATGAGACCGCTTTTCGCAAACAGCATGACTACGTCACTATCGTTTCGGACCAAGAGCAAGGGCGTGTGTGCTCCAAGTCGCTTCGGGTCGTAACAAGAAGGATCTGGCCGCTTATTATGAGACCTTTTTAGGGCGCATAAATCAGGCATTAACAAGATATTGAAAAAGTCCCATCCGTTTTTTTAATGACGCAAGCCGAAAATGGGCTCCTCGCTATTCCATGTGGGTAATGGTATGAGAGCGTTACTCTCACCACTGCCCGGAGGTTTTGCTTTTCACTATGAATCCTGAAGCACTTTTTGCCGTTGCGCTCGGAATTGCCCCTCCCTGGGAGGTTGTCGGCGTTGAGTTCTCTCAAGCAAGCAAACGTCTCGACATCCGTATCGATTTCCCCCGAGGTGCGCAGTTTGCCTGCCCTGTTTGCGGCGCTCCGATGTCGGTTTACGACACAACCGAGAAAACCTGGCGGCACCTGAACTTCTTCCAGTACGAAGCCTATCTGACTGCCCGGGTGCCGCGCACCAACTGCCCCAACGCTGGTTGCGGTATCAAGCAGGTGGTCGCGCCCTGGTCCCGCGCCGGTTCCGGCTTCACCTTGCTGTTCGAAGCGCTGGTGATGGCTTTGGCCCGGCAGATGCCGGTCAATGCCATCGCACAGTTGCTGCAGGTTCATGACACCCGGCTGTGGCGGATCATTCGCAGCTATGTCGATGCCGCCCGCGCCGCCGAGGACTTCTGCGGCGTGACTCGTCTGGGTGCCGATGAAACCAGTGCCCGGCGGGGGCAGGACTATGTCACCTTCTTCTTCGACATGGACGCCCGCAAGTTGCTGTTCGGAACCCACGGCAAGGACCACACGACGGTGGAGCGTTTCGTCGCCGATTTCGAGACGCATGGCGGCAACCCGGAAGCCGTCACCGACGCCTGCATCGACATGTCCAAATCCTTCATCAAGGGGCTGCAGGAGCAGTTTCCCAACGCGGCGCTGACCTTCGACCAGTTCCACGTCATCAAGCTGATGAACGACGTGCTGGGCAAGATCCGCGCGGAAGAGGCCCGTCAGTTCCCCGAAGAGCTGCGCAAGACCCGCTATCTGTTCCTGAAAAACCCCGACCGCCTGACCGAGGAGCAGGAACAACGACTGCGCAGCCTAACCCGCTTCAACCTGGGAAGCATCAAGGCCTACATCCTCAAGCTGGGCCTGCAGATCGTCTACTGCGCCGAAAATCACCAGGAGGCGGAAATCCTGCTGAAAAGCTGGTACCGCCGTGCCGTGCGCAGCAAGGTCGAGCGGATCGTCAAACTGGCCAAAACCGTCAAAGAACACTGGCAGGGCATTCTGAGCTACTTCGACTCACGCCTGACCAACGGCTTTCTGGAAGGAATCAACAGCCTCGTTCAGGCAGCCAAGGCCAAGGCGAGAGGCTACCGGAATCCGGACAACCTGATTGCCATGGCGTATCTGATTGCCGGCAAGCTCGAATTTCCTCAACACACTTGAAACAGCGAAGAACTCGAAAATGCGATTTCCGTCTTGCTCACAAAATCAATTCATTGCGGAGCAATGATTGATTTTGATCGCCCGTCCATGGGCTCTACAGGCTGTTTATCAACAGCCAGTTGATATGTCTGACAATTACAAGAGTAAACCACAGCTCCTTGAAAGCTATGGTTTACTCTCTGCCATGAATGAGCGGGGCCACTTTTTACGACGGTAGATCGCGCTGATATTCACGGGTTGGGTACCGCCTGTCTTGCCTACGTCGTGGAGCTGCCTCTCGCTAAAGTCGGGAGTTCAACAGATGCCTGATATAAATAGATCTTTCAATCAAAGAAAGGATTTAATATTCTTTGGGCACAAATGAATTAGACAACATTCCGAACAAGCTGGGCGACGGGCCTTGCAGCAGTTGCGACCATGAAAAATAAGCAAATGTGACACTTTACACCACAATTCTGGTGTTATTTTTCGGCAAAGATCTTGCTCAATTACTCTAACATCAGTGGAATCAGATAATCCAAGCCGATAACTAACACGTCTCACATGAGTATCAACGGCTAATCTCGGTATATTAAATGCATTACTTAAAACAACATTAGCTGTTTTGCGACCAACCCCAGGCAGTTTAACTAATTCCTCAAAATTTTTCGGAACAACACCATTGAATTGATTAACTAATTGTTGTGCACACAAAATAATATTACGGGACTTAACACGGTAACAACCTATAGATCGCAAAATCTGTTCTATATTATCAATTTTAGCTGAGGCCAACTTAAAGGGATCTGAATAATATATGAACAATTCTTTAGTAACCTGATTTACACGAACATCGGTTGTTTGCGCAGAAAGAATAGTTGAAATCAACAATTCGTACGGATTTTGGAAATTTAACGAACAAGCAGCTTGGGGATAACAACTCAGCAAATAATTAAGAATCTGAGAAATTCCATCACAAGCCATAGTTTCACGAACCAACATAAAAATTATCAACAGAGCGCAAGTTCATAAAAGTGTTTCCCGGTACTGATTTAAATTTATCAAATAATTTTAAACCAACAGGTAGAGATATAAAATCCTGTGACAATGTAAAATTTAGAAATAAGGGTAAGTGACTACATAAAAATCTCTCTCGTATACAATATAAGATTTCTACCTGATTTACCAGAATCCCATTCATCTTATAAATACGGTCCCGAGCGATAAGAGGAAAGCAAGCCGGATATGTTGCTCGACACCAGAAAGGAGCGACACGTTTTAGGTTTTGTTGAAATGGATTAAACATACTAAGCCATATACCATCAAAAAAATCACCAACTAAAATACAAGGCAAAGCTAAATGAGAACGCTGAAAAATATCTGGACCAAATAAACGGTGCAACTGTTGAGGTCGAAACCAAAACCCACCACAAAGCCTTAAATTAACCAACAAAAAACGATAAATACTAAATCTTACATCTGCAACCTGACAACTTGCACCGGCCCCGAGATCAAATTCTTGAACTTGCTGAAATATCGGCACAGAAGCTAACAGAGCTAAACCGGAACGTTGTCCGACACGAATTTGTGAAAAACCAGTATAAAAAACTAATTCATCAAGACTGACTAAATCTGCATATTGCAAAGCAACTATATCAACCTGCTGCGATCGTATCCAAGAAAAAAATGACGCTGAATCCCGTAAGCCCTTAAGATTGAAAGATAACAGGCGGAGATTTCGCATCACATACTCCGGAGACAAATAAAAAATTCACCAAGTCGTGAAAGTTAAATCGATAAGATCTTTTACCGATAAAAAATTTTTCTTCGATCTTCATGCAAAAGTAGATGCAGATCTATAAATATAATTACATAAAGATCAATCTTCAGAGACAACCAGCTGATATTGTTTAGTTATCATACAAAACAACAGGATCCTCGCTGTTTCAAGTGGGTAGCCTGATATCAAGCTTGCCTGCAATGAGGTAACCCACGTTGATCAGATTCTTGATGGAGCTATACCCACGAGCTCTTCTTTTGGTTGCCTGGATGAGGCCGTTAACGGCTTCGAGAAACCCGTTGGAAAGCTTGCTGTCGAACCAGGCCAAGATTCCGTTCCAATAGTTCTTAATCGTTTTGGCGACTTTCTTGACTTGGCCAATCTGGCTTCGGATCGCCCAGCTATACCAGGCCGTAAGCCGTCCCTGGGCATCCTCGCAAGTGGTGGCGAAGTAAACATCCTGCAAAGCCAGTTTGATAAGATAAGCTCGGGCCGTCTTAAGCCGGTAGTTGGACAGCCGGGCAAGGTCTCATCCTGTTTTTCGGTCAGGTTTTCCGGGTTCTCAGGTAGGCATAACGGCTGCCTTTCATCATCTCCGGATAGATCTGAGCCTCTTCCGCACGCACTTTACTCAGAGCGTCGTTCATCTGCTGAATCAGGTGAAACGGATCAAAGGTGATTTCGACGTTGGGGAGGGCTTCGCTCACCCCCTTGATGAAGGCCTTAGATGTCGATGCAGGTGTCGGTAACGTAGGCGGGATCGCCCTTGTGGGCCTTGAGATCCTCCGCAAAGGCCCTGACTGTCTCATGACTCTTTCCCTCGGTCCCGAACAGAAGTCGCCGAAAGTCCAGATCAAAGAAGAGGGAGATGTAGTCCTGGCCTCTTCTAGCGGAGGTTTCGTCAATGCCGACGCGCTTCACCTCTGAATGATTCTCTTGCGCACGGGCACATTAGACATAATGATCGAGAACCCGCCAGATGCGGGTATCATGCTCGCCCAACAGAGCCGCAGCTACCTTGACCGGCATCTCTCGAACCAGGGCCATGACCACTGCCTCAAAAGAAGCATAAAGCCGGAGCCGGGTCGTGCCCAAGGGATCTGAACCTGCTTGACTCAACAACCGGCATTGGGGCACTTCACCCAAGGCACCCGGGCGGTCAGGTAGGCCTCATACTGGAAGAAGTTCAAATGCCGCCAGCTCTTCTCGGTCGTGTCGTAAACTGGGACTTCGGCGCTACAGGTGGGGCAGACGAACTGGGCACCACGGGGGAAATCGATGCGAATATTGAGCCGCTTGTTCTCCTGGGAAAATTCGACGCCGACGACCTCCCAGGGCGGAGCAATTCCAGGGGGAACAGCAAAAAAGGGATTCAGGGTTCATGACAAAAGAAAAACCTCCGGGCTATAGTAAGAATCACCTTCTCAAACCATTACCCACTTGAAACAGCGAGGAGCCCCGAAAACGGTATACAGAGCAGTCTGTTCTATTTGCTGTAAAACTGTAATAAATTAATAGACAGACGCAATAAATAAAATATTCAAAGAAAACAATCACTATTATCTTCAGACCGTAATTCTCGCTTCATCAATTCCTGAACAGCATCTTGGGGTTTTTTACCCTGATTAAGAATCATATACATCTGTTCAATAATTGGTACTTCAACGTTGTATTTTCTAGCAAGTAAATAGGCTGATAAAGTTGTTTTAACACCTTCAGCGACCATAGACATTTCAGCAAGGATATCACTTAATATCATACCTTGCCCTAATTTAATACCAACATATCTATTACGAGACAACTCACCAGTACAAGTTAATACCAAATCTCCCATACCAGCTAATCCTGCAAAAGTATGATTAAGCGCACCGCAACGTAAACCAAGACGACGAATTTCTGCTAATCCTCGAGTTATCAAAGCAGCACGAGCATTAAATCCATACCCCAAACCATCACTAATTCCAGCAGCTAGAGCAATTACATTTTTTAATGCACCAGCTAATTCAACTCCAATAACATCACAATTAGTATAAACCCTAAAATTGCTATTACTGAATATTGCCTGCAAAATACTGGCTTTTTCGATATTTTTAGATGCAACAACAACTGCACTTGGTTTACCTTGGGCAACTTCCATTGCAAATGTTGGTCCTGACAAAACGGCATAAGATGCCGATAAACTATCCGGTATTATATTACGAACAACATCACTCATAGTACTAAGTGTGTTTTGTTCTATACCCTTTGAAGCAGAAATAATAGTTGAATTTTTCTGTATAAAATCAACACCACTTTCAATTATTTTTCTCGAAAATTGTGTTGGAGAAACTAGTAAAACGTATGGCAAACTAAACACATCTTCAAGTTTATTTGTAAATCTTATTTTTTCATCAAGATATATATCTGGTAAATATTTTTTATTTTGTCGATGTAAATCTAAGTCTGCAACAAGTTCATTCTCATAACACCACAATACAACGTCATGACCATTAGATGATAGCAGAGTAGCGAGACTTGTTCCCCAGCTACCAGCTCCCACAACTCCTATCAGTTCAGATTTAAATTTAAGACGATCATTCCTCATCGTCATCAAACTCCTCATCTGAATCACAGTCGAGCAAATCAATAGTATTAATTAAGTCCTCATCCTTCTCGGCCAACTTAGCAACTGCAACAACACGTTCAGAAGGTTCGAGAACCATCAAACGAACACCTTGTGTATTTCGACCAATAATAGAGAGACTATGAACACTAGTTCTAAGAATTTTACCCTTATCCGTTATAAACATTAAATCTTCATCAGAAGAAACAAGTTTAACATCTACTACAGCCCCGTTTCTATCTGATGTTTTTATTGTAATAATACCTTTTCCACCACGCGATTGTTTTCTATATTCATTAATATGAGTGCGTTTACCGTAACCACGTTCAGTAACACTAACAAGAGTTGCATTAATATCTTCGGTAACAGCTTCCATGCCAATAATAAAATCTCCATCCTCAAGACTCATGCCACGAACACCTCGCGCAATCCGCCCCATAGGTCTAACTTCAATTTCATTAAATCTGATAGATTTTCCGCAATAACTTGCTAATAATAGGTCCATATTACCGGAAGTAATTCTAGTTGAAACAAGACAATCATCACTATCTATTGTCATTGCTATGATACCACCTTGTCTCGGATTTGAATATGACATCAAATCTGTTTTTTTAACAATTCCTTTTTTAGTACATGCGATAATAAATTTATCTTCTGCAAATTCTTTAACCGGCAATATTGTCATTATTTTTTCATTTTGGTCTAACTGTAATAAATTAACTATTGCCTTACCGCGTGCTGATCTTCCTCCTTGAGGAATTTCATGTACTTTAAGCCAGTAAACTTTACCAGTATCAGTGAAAACTAAAATATATGAATGCGTCGAGGCAATAAATAAATGTTCTACGAAGTCTTCTTCCTTCGGTTTAATACCAGTTTTTCCTTTGCCTCCTCTTTTTTGAGATCTATACAAAGAAACTGCATTTCTTTTTATATAACCAGAATGTGTAACCGTAACTACCATATCTTCTTCAACTATAAAATCTTCTAAAGTTAAATCTTTTCCAGCACTAACAATTTCAGTTCTACGAGGATTTGAATATTTATCCCTTAACTCAATAAACTCTTCTTTAATGACATTTAGAATTTCAATTTCACTTCCTAAGATAATTTTCAGTCTATCAATAAGAGCAACTAAATCATTATACTCAGAAATAATCTTATCTCTTTCAAGTCCTGTTAATCTATGTAAGCGCATATCCAGAATAGATTGAGCCTGAATATCTGAAAATTTGAATATTAATATCAAAGAATTTTTAGCGTTTTGTGAATTTTCTGACTCTTTAATTATTTTTATAATATTATCAATATTATCGATAGCTTTTTTTAAACCACTTAAAATATGAGCTCTTTCTTCAGCTTTCCTAAGCTCAAATATACACCTTCTAGTAACAATATTTCTTCTATGTTCAATAAAATAATCAAGTATCTGCCTCAATGATAATATTCTTGGTTGGCCAGATACGATGGCTAAAAAAATAATTCCGAAAGATGTTTGCAGTGTTGTCATTTTATAAAGTTGGTTTAAAACAACTGCAGAAACTGAATCTTTCTTTAATTCTATTACTATACGCATACCATCACGATCTGACTCATCTCTCAGATCTGAAATTCCATCAATTTTTTTCTCTTTCACTAATTCTGCAATTTTTTCTATTAACTTAGCTTTATTCACCTGATAAGGTATTTCATTTACTATAATACTTTCCCTTCCAGTACGTTTATCTATTTCTATTATAGCTTTAGCTCTTACTTTAAGTATACCTCTTCCAGTTTTATATGCTTCAATTATATCATCTCTACCCAAAATAAAAGCACCAGTAGGAAAATCTGGACCTGGTATAATTTGTAACAAGTCGTCAAAATCTATTGATGGATCATTAATTATTGCAATTAATGAATCAAGTACTTCCTTAAGATTATGTGGTGGTATTTTTGTAGCCATACCTACAGCAATACCTTCAGAACCATTAATCAGTAAATTAGGTATTTTACATGGTAAAACCAAGGGCTCAATTAATGAATCATCATAATTATTACCAAAGTCTACTGTTTCTTTTTCAATATCAGATAAAATTTCATGGGCTAAACGATCCATCCTAATTTCTGTATAACGCATAGCTGCGGGAGAATCACCATCAACCGAACCAAAATTTCCTTGTCCATCAATAAGTGGATGTCTCATCGAAAATGGCTGCGCCATTCGAACGATGCTATCATAAACCGCAGAATCTCCATGTGGGTGATATTTACCAATAACGTCACCGACAACACGAGCAGACTTCTTATATGGCTTATTATAATCATTATTTAATTCATGCATTGCATACAATATTCTTCGATGAACAGGTTTAAGTCCATCGCGAACATCAGGTAATGCTCTTCCGATAATAACACTCATCGCGTAGTCCATATATGACTTACGCATTTCATTTTCTATATTTACATCAACTATTTTATCAAACATATTTTCACACTCATATATCTAAATTCGAAACACTGAGAGAATTTTTTTCAATGAATTCACGCCGTGGCTCAACTAAATCGCCCATTAAAACTGTAAATACTTCATCTGCAGATATTACATCTGAAATTTTAACTTTCAATAGAATTCTTTTTTCTGGATCCATAGTCGTTTCCCAAAGTTGTTCCGGATTCATTTCACCTAAACCTTTATATCTTTGTATATATATACCTTTCTTACTTCTTTCATATATTTCTTCATAAACTTGTTTAATACCATTACAGCTTGTAATGAACTGATCATTTTTATAAATGTCAAATTTAATTTGATAGTACTGTTCTATATCACTATAAAGTTGAATTAAATAGCTATATTCTTGTGACGATATCAATTTCAAATAATCACTGTCAATCCTAACATTAATATTACCTGACCGAAAAATGATTCGCTGTGGATTGTCATAAAAAGTGAATTTTGACGACACTGACAAATTTTCAAGTAAACCGTAGAAAAAATGGAGGTTTTCAAAATCAGGGCTATCTCTCGCAACTTTGTTTTTTATTAATAAATCTAATACATAAGAATTTATTCCCTTATTTACTAACTTCGTATATGAATCATTAAATTTAATAGTATTTTTAACAATAGGTATTATTTGTTTTCCGCGTAATTTTTTTCCTAAATACTCAAGGTGTATATCTTCCACACCAGATTCAAGTAAGTAATCCACTAATGACATTTCATCCTTTATGTAATTTTCTTTTTTTGATTTTTTTATTTTATATAGGGGGGGCTGTGCGATATATAAATAACCTTTCTCTATCAACTCAGGCATCTGTCTATAAAAAAAAGTCAATAAAAGTGTTCGTATATGTGACCCATCAACATCTGCATCAGTCATTATTATTATTTTATGGTATCTTATCTTATCTATATCATAATCATCTTTGCCTATTCCGGTACCTAATGCAGTTATTAGTGTTCTAATCTCGTTTGATGTTAACATTTTATCGAATCTTGCTTTTTCGACGTTAAGAATTTTACCTTTTAATGGCAGTATTGCCTGAAAAGCCCTATCTCTTCCTTGCTTTGCACTACCACCTGCACTATCACCCTCGACAATATACAATTCACTTAAAGAAGGATTTTTTTCCTGACAGTCAGAAAGTTTTCCAGGTAATGAAAGGCTATCTAGAGCTCCTTTTCGACGTGTTAGATCTCGAGCTTTTCGCGCAGCTTCACGTGCCCTAGCAGCATCAATTCCTTTTTCAAGAATTTTTTTTGCAACTTGAGGATTTTCTTCTAAATAGACTGATAATTTTTCATTTACTAGACTCTCAACGAATCCTTTAATTTCAGAATTACCTAATTTTGTTTTTGTTTGTCCTTCAAATTGAGGATTAGGTAATTTAATAGAAATGATAGCAGTCAAACCTTCTCTTAAATCTTCGCCACTGATATTAACTTTTACATTCTTTAAGAGATTATTTGAGGAGGCATAACTATTCATAGTTCGCGTAAGAGCAGCTTTAAATCCAATTAGATGTGTACCACCTTCATGTGTATTTATATTATTTGCAAATGAGAATATTTTTTCATCGTAACTATCATTATATTGTATAGCTACTTCGATATTTATTTTTTCCCTATTACCTTCTATATATATGGGATGATCGTGTAAAGGATTTTTAGCACGATTTAAATATTCAACAAATGATGTTATCCCACCTTCATAGTAAAACTCTTGTTTTTTTTCGGATCTATTATCATTTACTGTAATCTTCACACCAGCATTAAGAAAAGCAAGTTCTCTCATTCTTTTACTTAGAATTTCGAATGAAAAAACTGTTGTTTCAAATATTGATTCATCAGGCCAAAAAGTTATTTTAGTTCCTCTGTTATTCGACTCAGAAATAAATTTTAGATCAGTTACTGGTTTACCATATTCATATGTTTGACAATAAAATTTATTTTCCCTTCTAATTTCTAAATATAGTTTTTTAGATAATGCGTTTACGACGGAGACACCTACACCATGTAATCCACCTGAAACTTTATAACTATCATTATCAAATTTTCCTCCCGCGTGTAGTATAGTCATAACGACTTCTGCAGCAGGCTTGTTTTCAGTTGGATGTAAATCAACTGGTATTCCTCTTCCATTATCTTCTACAGTTATTGAATTATCTAAATTTATTGTTAATATTATATTTGTACAAAATCCGGCCAATGATTCATCTATTGAATTATCGACAACTTCATAAACAAGATGGTGTAATCCTTGTTCATTTGTTGAACCTATATACATTGCTGGTCTTTTTCTTACTGCTTCTAGACCTTCCAATATTTTTATATTATCTGCTGTATAATTATTCATTTTATAACCTCATAGGCATTATAACAGAAAGAAATTTTTCCGAATCACCATCAGTAAAAAGACAAGGCGACATATTGTCTTTTATATATAAATTTATATTTTCGCAGTTTGTAGAATTAAACAAATCAAGTAAATATCTAGAGTTGAAAATAATTTTTATTTGATCACCTGTATAGTCTATTTCTATTTTTTCTTCTGCTGTACCATAATCATTATTCGATGCTTCAATTATAAGTATTTTGTTTGAAAAAATTAGACTAATATTTTTTGTAACATCGTTACTCATTATTGATATTCTTCTAACTGCGTCATTTAAAAGTTGTCTGTTTAATTTTATCGGAAAACTATTTTTTTCAGGTATTACTTTCTTATAGTTAGGGAATTCGCCATCTATAAGTCTTACATACAAATTTACTATATCATTATCTATCAATATATATTTATTTTCTATATATATATTAATAAGTTCTGATTGTTCTAAAATTTTCTTTATTTCGATTAGCCCTTTTCTTGGAATAATTATTCCATTATCTATTCTAGAATCATTTATTTTTTCGGTGCTATATTTAGATAATCTGTGACCATCTGTAGATACAAAATTTATTTTATTATCTTCTCTTTGAATATATAGACCGCATAAATTGAATTTTGTGTCATCTTGACTAATTGTTGGACTTGTCATTGATATTGCTTTTATAAATATTTCTTTATCAATATTTATGTTACTTGTTTTATTTATTATTGTTTTTTTTGGAAACTCTTCTTCAGGTAACCCAAGTAATTTATATTCAGTTTTAATGGTTTTTAACTTTATGAAATTATTTTCAATTTTTTCAATATTAATGTTTTCATTTGGTAATTCTTTAATGATATCATATAATTTTTTTGCTGGAACAGTTATTGATCCTTTTCTTATTGTTTCACAATTGAATTTTGAAATTAATGTAATTTCTAAATCTGTAGCTTCAATTGTTGATTTTTCATTATCTACGTTAATTAATATATTTGATAATATGGGCAATGTTTTCTTTTTTTCAATTATAGATTGCATTAACCCAATTGTTTTTAGAATTTCATTTTTTTCTACAGAAAAGTTCATTTTTTATGCTCCTTTTTTTTGTTTTATAAAAATATTCATAGTGTCTGTTTAGTGTTAATAATTTTTGTAATACGTTGTTTTTATTATTTTTTTTGTTTTGGTTAGTTGTGGAAAGATAGTGGTTTAGATGAACTTATTGTTGAATAGTTTTTTCTTTGTATTTTATCCAGTAAGGTGATGTTTTAATATATTAAATATATTTTATATACATAAATAGATATGATTGATCTTATGGTTACACCTGTTATTTTGCCAATGGCGATCTGCACAGAGTTATTGTTAGCTTTTACCACTATAAAACGCCTGAGTATGATGCTGTTGAAGTAGACGCAGCTGAAATTATCTCGATGACTCGTTGTTCTAGGGAACCTCCCAATAAATCTAAACATATGTGAGTTGAATCTAAAATCGGCATTGAGTTGTAATTTCTCGCTAAACGTTCATAGCGCGTTGCAATTCTGCGATATTTCTTGATTTTCTGGAAAAAATGCTCAACCAGATTGCGTTCTTTGTAAATATTTCTATCGTAATCACGCTTCTTCTTGCGATGGCTACAAGGCGGGACAGCGGCGAGAGCTCCGTTGTAGTGAATGGCCTGGATAAAATCGTCTGAATCGTATCCCTTGACAGTAAGGATATATTCAGCCTCCAAGCCACAAATAAGCGCCTTGGCCACGGTATATTCTGAGGTTTGGCCCTGAGTCAGAACAAGACGTATAGGATTGCCCAAAGCATCAACGGCAGCATGGATTTTTGTACTCAATCCACTGTGGGATTGACCGTGCCCCTGCTGGGCTTATGTTTTTTCTGCGCAGCGCCATGCGTGATGGACGCGGACAATGCTTCTGTCAATCATCAGGTGTTCCAAATCGGGATCATCGGCTATGGTTTCAAAGATACGCAGCCAAACCCCTTTGCGAGACAAACGGTCATAACGGACATAAACATGATGCCAATGCCCATAATGCTTGGGGAGATCGCGCCAAGGGGCTCCTGTTCGAGCGACCCATAAAACAGCCTCGAGAAACAGCCGATTATCTTTGGTAGTAACACCGCAATCACTGCTTTTTCTGGGGAGTAATGGGGCAATACGTTTCGACTGATCGTCTCGTAAGATTGCTCTGTCCATTTTTTGTTCCGTTTGAGGGGCGGGTATCCCCCTTATCGGAACTAAAAAATATACGTTTAAATGAGAACGCTCCTTGGTTTTTGATCTTGTCTTATTCCTTCTTTATAAGGTAGATGATGGTACCTGAGCAGATCTTGGTGCCCCACAGCGCTTTGGTGATATCTTTGATCCGCCGCACGGATATATCTTAATATTCGCTTCCTTGACCGAAGACACCCGCTTCCGTGAACGCTCGAAAATGGTCATCTCGAACGTCTGTTGCCCTAGCTTGATTATCAACAGGGTGACCTAGCCGACACGGCTATCGGTACGGGCCTTATGGCACTGATACTTTTCAGTGTTTTGCATAGGCGATCCGCTTTAGCTTCTAAAACCTAGTTGTGGATCTCCCCAATCGTGTTTCGCTTTATATTTCCCCGGTGGTCACGGATGATGTCTTTATTGAGCTGGAGAATCTTCCTTTCTTTTGCGCTTCAATCATTTTTCCACGGCAGTGTTTCTTTTTGGCCTGAATTGGTCTCTTACGACGTTAATTTAGCCCATCAGCGGACCTGCGGTTTTGTTTAAAAAAATAAAAGGCATGCTATCGGCTTATTACTGTGTAATATTTGACGCTATATATAATATTACTTTAGTGTAAAAATTAAGTAATATGTATTTAGTTTTTATACGTAGACGAAAATTATACTACTAAAGTAGATTTTATATTCCTGATTATGTTTTTTAATATTTGATTTGTCTCCATTTCAGCCTCAATTTTCTTTATTGAATGAATTACTGTAGAATGATCCTTCCCACCAAAATGTTCACCAATTTCGGGATATGAGCAATCTGTTAATTGACGGCATAGATACATGCTTATCTGTCTTGGAACGACATATTTTTTCGCTCTTTTAGAAGACTTTAGATCGGAAATTTTTATATTGAAATGTTGACATGCTTTTTTCTGTATGTCTTCAATGGTTACGATAGAAGATTTTTCTATAATTATATCTTTAAGAATTTCTTTTGCCATTTCGACGGTAATTTCTGTTGATGTTAAACTGGCATATGCACCTAATCTTACAATGTAACCTTCTAATTCCCTAATATTGCTAATAACAGAGTTTACAAGAAAATCAGTTACTTCTTTAGTAAGCTTTATCTTGTTTTTTTCTGCTTTAGCTTCAAGTATGGCTTGTTTGGTCTCATTGTCTGGTGGTTGAATATCTGCTATCAGCCCCCATTCAAATCTCGATCTAAGTCTTTCTTCTAATCCTGGTATTTCTTTAGGGAATTTATCTGATGTTACAACTATTTGTTTTTGTGATTCATATAAGGAATTAAATGTGTGGAAAAACTCTTCCTGGGTTCTTTCTTTTCCAGCTATAAATTGTACATCATCTATTAGTAATACATCTATATTTCTAAACTTGTTTCTAAATTCATCCATTTTACCGTAACGAATTGAGTTTATAAGTTCATTAGTGAATTTTTCTGACGAATAATAAAAAGCTCTTAATTTTTTATTTTGTATTACGCAATTTCCTATAGCATGAAGAAGGTGTGTTTTTCCGAGGCCTACACCTCCATAAATAAATAATGGATTATAAACCGTAGCTGGATTATTTGCCACAGCCTGAGATGCCGCTGCAGCAAACTGATTTGAATTTCCTGAAATAAAATTTTCGAAAGTATATTCCTTATTAATGTATGAATTTATTGTATCAACTTTCGTTTTAATTGTATTTTCATCTATTTTGGAATTTCTTTTGTCTTCATCTATGTATTTATCTGATACAATTATTTTTATATTTATATCAGAAATACTATGTTTTTTAAAAGCTGCAGTCTTTATTAAATCTACGTAGTTTTTATCAACCCAGTTTTTTATAAATATATTTTTTACACAAAGTGTAATTGTATTATTTTTAAATTCGAGGAACTTTATTGGCTTGATCCATGTTGTAAAGTTTTGCTCGCTTGTTGAGTTTTTTAGAACATCTAGAATAGAAAGCCATAAATTTGAATCGTGATAATTGATCATTATTGAATATTTTTCTTTTTAATTGGTTGTTTTTATTTATATAGTGTTTTGATAATTTCTGATTCATTCCCAACGGAAAAAATCTTTCGCTTGTGGTTGCCGATTGTCTGAGGCGTAACGCTGAGGTGCGGTTCCAGGCGCGAACACTTCAATAAAGCTGTTCGGCTGGTCTTCTGCTGTAAGAAGTCCTGAAGTACGGTCAATAGGATGGAATTCAATTCTGTCTGGTATTTTGAATTCCTCAATAGGCCATGATTTGCACGCCTCCACCATAAAATTTATCCAAGCTGGTGCTGCTGCTTTTGCTCCAGTTTCTTGCGGCCCGAGAGGCTTTTCCTTGTCATAGCCAACCCAACTTACTGCTACCATTTGTGGAATATAACCAACATACCAAGCATCTTTTAGTTGATTAGTCGTTCCGGTTTTGCCAGCACTAGGGCGTTTCAGACTGCGGGCCCGGATCCCGGTTCCTTCTTCGACCACTGATTCCAGCATATTTGTAATCAGGTAGGCTGTTTCCTCAGATATAACTCGCTGCCGACGGGGCTTTACCAACCGTTGATTGGCTAAAAGTCCTGAAGGAAAATCTGCAGGATCGATGGACTCAAGTATGCGTCCTTCGCGGTCGAGAACGCGCTGAATATAACTGGGTTCTATGCGAATGCCACCATTAGCGAATACTGTGTATGCTGTAGCAAGTTCAAGAGGTGTCAATGCACTTGAACCTAAAGCCAAGGTTAAATCTCGGTTGAGGGGTGATTTAATGCCCAGTTTCTTCAGATAGGTCAGGGTATATCCAACACCAATTTCTTCGAGAAGCTTAACAGTTACCACATTATTCGATTGGGTTAATGCCTGGCGTAGTGAGGTAGGACCGGCAAAACGATTGTTATAGTTTTTGGGTTGCCAGCGTTCACGTCGGCCGTCACTGCTGGTGCGATTGTAGATAACCGGAGAATCAATAACAACTGAAGCGGCAGTGAAACCTCGGTCCAGTGCTGCAGCATAAATTAGGGGTTTAATGGCTGATCCTGGCAGACGCTTTGCCTGAGTCACCCGATTAAACTGACTGTCTGTAAAATCGTATCCGCCAACCATGGCCAAGACAAATCCTGTATCCGGCTCAAGGGCAACCAGAGCTCCTTGGGCCTGTGGTTCTGGCAGTAAGTCTGCAAGAAAAGGCTGCCTGTCTTGCTGGATAACCCGAATGCGTACCAGTGCTCCACGCGGAATCTTACGGGTGATTTCACCTGGTGTCTCGGTGGCGTTGTCTACAAGCTGAAAAGGTTCCAACCATTTGATGCGATCTTGTGGAATCAGCCCCTGGGCCGCACCATAGCGGATATGGAGTCCTTGCTGATCACGATCGGTGACCAAGACTTCCAACTCCGCATGTGGCTGTAAGGCCTGCAGTGCCTGACGGGAAAGAAAATCTTCCTGCTCAGTCGGCCGGATGATTCTGCTTGGCATGGGAAAACCGTGACGGCGTTGGTATTCCCGCAGATTGGCGCGTACAGCCTGATGCGCTGCTTGCTGCTTGGCGAGGTCAAGACTCGTGTAGACTTGCAAGCCGGCAGTATAAAGCTGGTCGGAGCCATAGGTTTGCTCCAGGTAACGGCGAACCTGCTCGGTAAAATATCCGGTTTCCTTGAGGAAATTCTGGTTTCGGGCATGAATGGTAAGTTCTTCGTTTCGTGCTTGATCAGCCTGCTCGCTGGTGATGAAGCCCTCATTGACCATGCGCTGCAAGACATAGCGCTGTCGCTCTCGTGCTCCCGTCAGGTTGTGATAAGGCGAATAGCGGCTTGGGGCCTGGGGGAGCCCAGCCAAGAGGGCACATTCCGCTAGGGAGAGGTCTTTGATATCCTTGGCGAAATAGTTTTCCGCTGCCGCCTGGACGCCGTAGGCGCCATGGCCCAGATAAATTTGGTTCAGATAGAGGTGGAGAATCTCTGTTTTACTGAAACGTTGCTCGATGCGCCAAGCGAGAATGGCCTCCTTGAATTTGCGCGAAAATTTTCGTTCCGGCGTCAGCAGCAGGCTTTTGGCGACCTGTTGGGTTATGGTGCTGCCACCCTGCACAATGCCGCCGGCCTGCAGATTACGCAAGGCAGCACGACCGATGGATACCAGATCGACCCCTTGATGTTCAAAAAAATTGGCGTCTTCAGCCGAGACAAAAGCCTCGATCAGGGCTTGTGGCATCTGGCTGACCGGAACAATAATGCGCCGTTCACGATAAAATTCCGCGATCGGTGTGCCGTCGTTGCTGTAGATGCGGGTGATAACAGGAGGCTGATAATCCTCCAGCCTATCCATCTGGGGCAAGGTTTCCAATACCAGTACGTAGGCTGTAAGCAGAGCAGTCAGGCCCACCAGCGTACCGGCAGCTGTCAAGTAGAACAACCACCAGAAAATTTTTTTTACCCAAAACATATCAGAGTATCCGGCGCGACAGAAACGCGCTTATTCCACAGTGACTGACTTCGCCAAGTTGCGCGGCTGGTCGACATCGGTGCCTTTAAGTACGGCCAAATGGTAGGCCAGCAACTGCAGAGGAATGCTGGTTAGAATCGGCATTAAATCGTCATGGGTAGTGGGAATGATAAAATATTCCCGCGCCAAGGCCCGTAAATCAGAGCAATCGCAATCACTGACAATGAAAATTTGTCCTCCGCGGGCGTGAACCTCTTCCAGGTTGGCGCAAACCTTGGCAAAGGTGGCATTTTTTATTGCCAGGACCAAAACCGGCAGGTCTTCGTCAATCAGGGCGATCGGACCATGCTTCATCTCACCGGCGGGATAACCTTCGGCATGAATGTAGGAAATCTCCTTGAGTTTGAGAGCTCCTTCCAGCGCAATCGGATACTGATTGCCGCGGCCAAGATACAGAAAATCGCGGGCGTGCAGGTAAGGGCGCACCGTTTGTTCAATGGCTTCATCCAGTTGCAGAACCTCTTCTACAAGCCGTGGCAAGCTCATCAGTGCGGCGATCAGTTCTTGGCGCTGTGAATCCGCCAAAGTTTTTCGCTGCTGGGCAAGAAACAGGGTAAAAAGCACTAATGCTATCAATTGAGTTGTAAAGGCCTTGGTCGAGGCCACGCCAATTTCCGGACCGGCATGAGTATAGATAACCCCGTCGCTTTCCCGGGCAATGGACGACTCAACCACATTGCAAATGGCGAGTACTGGTGCTCCTTGGGTCCGTGCTTGCCGCAGAGCGGCAAGAGTATCGGCAGTTTCGCCACTTTGGCTGATAACCAGGGTCAGGCAGCGGCTGTTGATCAAGGGGTCGCGGTAGCGAAACTCACTGGCAATATCCACCTCGACCGGAATGCGCGCCAGTTTTTCGATCAGAAATTTACCGACCAGGGCGGCGTGCCACGAGGTACCGCAAGCTATGAGATAAAGCCGGTCGATTCCTGTAAGACAGGACGTGCTGAGTTGAATATCGTTGAGGATGATCTCGGCCTTGTTTTCACTGATGCGTCCGGCCAGAGTGTCGGCAATGGCACGTGGCTGTTCATGGATTTCCTTGAGCATGAAATGGCGATAACCACTTTTTTCCGCCATCAGCGGACTCCAAGTGATGGTTTTGCTCTGGTAAGGCCGCCTGTTGCCATCAAGATCGACGATTTGAAGTTCCGCTCGGCGTAACAGGGCCACTTCGCCGTCGTTGAGAAAAATCATGTCGCGGGTATGAGATAGAATGGCTGGAATGTCGGAGCCGAGAAAGAATTCCCCTTCGCCGTTTCCCAACACCAGCGGTGAGCCATTGCGGGCGGCGATCAATAGATCAGGGTGCTGATCACAGAGAACCGCGATGGCATAGGTACCGCGCAACTGCTTGAGGGCCTGGCAGACAGCTGCAGGGAAGTCAGCCGACTGTTTGTAGGCTTCCTCGATCAGATGAGCAATGATTTCACTGTCGGTCTGCGAGCGGAACTGATGGCCATGGGCACTTAGCTGCTGCTTGAGTACCAGATAGTTTTCGATGATACCGTTGTGGACCACAACAAAACCGCCGGCCCGGTGCGGGTGAGCGTTATCTTCCGAGGGTTTACCGTGTGTGGCCCAGCGGGTATGGCCGATGGCAAGGGTTCCGGGCAGGGCCTGTTGAGCCAATTGCTGTTCCAGTTGGGCCAATTTACCCTTGGCACGCAGGGTTTTGAGTTGCTGATCGGGGCCCAAGACGCAGATGCCGGCCGAATCATAGCCACGATATTCCAGCCGTCGCAGGCCGTCGACAATCAGGGGGACAGCCTGCTGATGACCGATATAGCCGACAATTCCACACATGGCAGTTTTTCTCCTTCAGTTCCGTCGGAATACAGGGGGAGGCGCGGGTTGCGTGACAACCGGCACGATGTGCGCGGTTTTTTAGGGCCGCTTGCGTTTGCGCCAGCCCGGAACAATTTTTTGTTCCGTTCGTGATAACGCCAGGGCATCGGCCGGAACGTCGCGGGTAATGGTGGAGCCGGCGCCGATGAGACTGTTGCGGCCAATGGTTACTGGAGCGATGAATTGCGTGTCGCTGCCGACAAAAACACCGTCCTCGATAACGGTCTTGTGTTTATTGACACCATCGTAGTTGCAGGTGATGGTACCGCAGCCGATGTTGATATCGCAGCCGAGGTCGGCATCGCCGATATAGGACAAATGGCTGGCCTGCGAGCGCAAGCCGATCTGGGCTTTTTTGGTTTCGACAAAATTGCCGATTTTGTTATGACCAGCCAGAACTGTACCGGGACGCAGATGAGCCATGGGGCCGACGATCACCCGTTCGCCCAGATAGGCTTCTTCCAGGGCGCTGCCGGCCTTGATGTGGCAGTCGTCACCCAACTGACAATCCTGCAGAACGGCACCGGTTTCTATGAGGCAACGCTGGCCGATACTGGTGGCGCCGCGCAGATGTACCCCTGCCTGCAGCAGGCTGTCGCGTCCGATGCGGACATCGGCGTCGATGTAGGTTGTGGCGGGATCTTCCAGGCTGACACCGGCATACTGATGTTCTCTGTTGATCCGTTCACGCAGCCAGCGACCTGCTTCGGCCAGCTGTACACGATCATTGACTCCAAGACACTCACGGGCATCCACCAGCAGTGCGCTGGCAACGGTCAGACCACGCTGGTGGGCCAGCGCGACGCAATCGGTCAGATAAAATTCGCCTTGGGCGTTGCGGTTGTCGAGCTGGTCGAGCAAGTCGAAGATCAACGGCGCGCGGAACACAAACACGCCGGTGTTGATTTCGCGAATGGTTTTTTCATCGGCCAGAGCGTCTTTTTCTTCGACGATGCGGCAGACATGATCCTGTTGCCGCAGAATTCGGCCATAGCCGGTGGGGTTGTCCAGCAGGGCGGTCAGCACGCTGATGGCGGCCTGCTGCTGCCGGTGCTGTGTCAGCAGCAGCTCAAGGCTTTCGCGGCGCAGCAGCGGGACATCGCCGCATAATAGCAGCAGATCGCCCTGAAAGTCCGCCAGGACGGACCGGGCGCATTGCAGGGCGTGACCGGTGCCCAGCTGTTCGTGTTGCACCACAAAATCAAGGCCCTCGGCGGAGCATTTTTGCCGGAGCTGTTCGGCGCCATGGCCGATAACCAGAACCCTGCGGTTGCTGCCAAGTTGACGGGCCAGCTGCAAGGGATAGCTGACCAGTGGCCGTCCGGCCAGGGGGTGGAGCACCTTGGGCAGATCGGAGCACATCCGGGTTCCCTTGCCGGCAGCCAGAATGACTGAGGCCAAAGCGCTATTGTTCATCGTCAATCCCCGTGCTTGTGTTAGACTTGCGCTCCGCGGTTTCTTTGCTGCTGAGCTGCGGGCTTCTTGAAACGGGCGGGCCGGGCCGCCGCAAAACCCTGTGGATAATGTGTAGATAATAGCATGGACGAGCGTCGGCGTCTGACCCAAAATTTGACGGATCTTGAACAGCAGCTGGCTGATCTGCGATTGCAGTATGAACAATACTTTGCCGGTGTGGAAAAACGGGCGCCACTGCGGGCTCGGGAAACCCTGGAACGGCAGTTGCGCCAGTTGACTCGCCGGCCGGTGATGCAGACCGAGCTGCGGTTGCGGCTGCAGAATCTGTCGGCCCGGTTCTACAGTTATGCCAGCCTGTGGGAGCGCCTTCAGCGCCAGCTTGACGAAGGACGCCAGCAGCGAGGTAACAGCCGGCCGTTGTCCCGGACGGAAACGCCAACAAGCCCCGGTCAGCAGCTCTATCAGGAGTATCTGGCCGTTTGCCGGCAATGTCAGGTGCCGGCCAGCTTGGGCGATGTCGGCCAGATCGAGCGTCTGCTGGAACAGCAGCGCCGCAAAATCGAGGAAAAATATGGAGCGGTGCAATGCAGCTTCCGGGTGGTGAACGAGAACGGTCGGCCGGTTATCCGGGCGCAGATCAAACGTCCCTGATGGTTCCGCTTCCTCGGGTACTGTGGCTCAGCTGGCATGTGCGACCGTCTCCTCAGGCTGTTGCCCTGGCAGCCGGCAGCATCATCGCCGCGCTGCCCGAGTCTTGGCGTGCACAAATGCCGGTGGTCGAACTCTATGGTCCCGCTGGTGCCGACGCGTTTTGGCCAGAGGTCGACAGGCTACAGCCTGACTGGGTCGCGTTCAGTATCGCCGTCTGGAATCATGACTGGTGTCTTGCCTTGGCGCGCCAGCTGCGGCAGCGTTTTCCCCGGCTGCGCCTGCTGGCCGGCGGTCCGCAAGTCAGTGCCCGGCCAGATGACCTGGCCGCTCTGGCACTGTTCGATGTGCTGTTTTGTGGTGCTGGTGAATATCTTTTTGCCGAGATGATCAGGAATTATCTGGCCGGAGCGCCGCTGCCGACATTGCTCAGGGCTGATGGGGGCAACAGCTTCGGCCCGTCTCCCTGGCTGACGCAAACCCTGCCGCTGCGATCCGGTCTGCTGTGGGAAACCGCCCGCGGCTGCCCGTTTCGTTGTGCCTACTGCTACGATGGCGGCGGTCGCCACAAGGTCGAAATCCTGCCGTTGGAGCGTTTGCGCCAGGAATTGCGGCTGTTTGCCAACGGCGGCGTGGAACAGCTGTGGGTACTGGATTCCAGCTTTAATGTGCCAACTCGGCGGGGCCAAGCGCTGTTGCGTTGTCTGCTGGAGGAGGCGCCGCGACTGCATTACCATCTTGAGGCCAAGGCTGAGTATCTTGACGAGGCCATCGTGGAATTGTTGCAGCAGCTGTCCTGTTCGGTGCAGGTTGGACTGCAGTCGATTCATCCGGCGGTGTTGCAGACCATCGATCGTTCGCTTGATGCTGAACGTTTCTGTGCCGGTCTGGAGCGGCTTGGCAATGCCGGTGTCACCTATGGTATTGATTTGATCTATGGTTTGCCCGGCGACGATTATGCCGGTTTTTGCGCCAGTGTCGATGCGGCTCTGTCGTTTCAGCCCAACCATCTCGAATGTTTTCCACTGGCGTTGCTTCCTGGTACCCGTCTGGCTGGTCAGGCCGAGGTTCTGGGGCTGGTGGCGCAGCCAGAACCGCCTTATGAAATCCGTGCCACGGCCAGCCTGTCAGCAGATGAACTGCTGCGCTGTCGCCGCTTGGCGGCAGCGATTCAGCTGTTTTATAACAATGGCCGCGCCATGGCCTATTTCGGCCTGCTGTGTGAAGCCCTGCAACAGCAACCAGCCAGCTTCCTGGCTGATTTTGGTGCCTGGCTGGACGCTCGTGGCCAACTTTTGGTCGGTGATCAGTGCGCAGAACCGCCCATGGTTGAATTGATGGCGCAACAGGAGGCATTCGTACGGTGTCAGTTCGCTGCGGCCGGGTTGACCGACCTGATTCCGATGGCGGTCGATCTGATCCATTTTCACCGGCTCTGGTCTGATGCGCTGTTGGCTGCTGATCTGCCCCAAGCGGGACGACAGACGGGCTTTCTGCACCAGGTACAACTGGCCGCCGGGGTTTTCGTGGGTCAGTTTCACTATGCTGTGAGGTTGTACGAGGAAGGCTGGGTGGACGATCTGGTGGAAGCTGTTGAACTGTATCCGGCCGAAGCGGACAGCGCGGCGCTGTTTTTCCGCAGCCTGGGACGGGTTTGTTGCCAGCCTATCCCGGCGCAACTGGCTACCTGGTTGCAGGCTGCTCCGGCAGCGCGCGGCACGCTCAAGGTTTCCGCGCGGCGTCAGCTGCAACAGCTGCTGGTTGAGGGCGTCTGCCAGCTGCCTTAATGGGCAGCTACGGGTTTTTAACAGGTAACTTTTGTCGCTTCATTGGCTGGATTTTTCCTGTTGTTTCAATAAGGCCGGATTCTGATAGACCAGACGTAAAGCACGACGCACCCGCGCTGCTAAGCGTTGGCCGTTGATGGGCTTGGCGATGAAGTCAAAGAAGCCCATGTCCAGTAATTGGGCTTCTTCACTAGCGGTGGCCCGGAAGGACTGGGCAATGACCGGTATGGCGGCGCTGTGCGGAATTTTGCGCAGAGACTGGAAAAACTGCACGCCATCAAAACCGCTCAGCTGAATCTCGCAGATGATCAGATGAGGGTGGTTTTTCTGTACCGCCATCAGGGCATCAGAGCTTTTGCTGGCGGTGGCGATGCGGTAGCCTTGGGGCTCCAGCGCTGTCTGGGCGGCATTGAGCATCTGCGGCGCATCAATCAGCAGCAGGCGCCACTGACCGTCAAAGGTTGGGGTCTCCAGGTTTTTCAGGTAATGGGTGTTGATCGCTTCGTGGATTTCCTTGGGTGTGGTCAGAAAGGGGATGACGCGCAGGCCGGTGGCGAAGGACAGGGTGTCGAGGGTTTCCATATCCAGTGGATTGACCATGGCCAGATACAGCTTTCTGGCTTCCACCTTCAACGGAAAGATCAGCTTCTCTAGGGCTTTCTGGCTGTCAACCAGATCCAGCAGGGACTCGGAAAAATGGTGCTGGGAGATATTCTTGATGGTTTTGAGACCAAACTGGCGGGCCAGGACCAAGGCGATGTCCTGTTCGGAAATGATTCCCGATTCCTCGAGGATCTGTCCCAGCCGTTTGCCGCTGACGGCCTGCTCAACCAGCGCCCGATCGAGATCCTGTTGGCGGATAACGCCCTCTTCCAGCAAGACTTCGCCAAATCGTTTCCGTCTGTTCATAAGGTTTCCTGTCTCGTTGATAACCATGATACCTTCAGAACAACCTAGCAGAATCTAATGCGCTGACAAGGGGAAAATGCTGCCAAGGCGTTGGGATACGGGTCTTTGGTGGTTATGGCGTATCTAACCGGGCCGTCGAAGTCAAATCCTCGGGGGTAAAGCCATATTGTGTTTTGCAGTACTCACAGGTTACCGACAGACCCGCAATTGAAGCGGCCAGGGCGTTTTGCTCCTTTGTCGGCAAGCTGGCCAACAAAGCAGCGGCCCGGTCACGATTGCAGTGGCAGCTGAAGCGCAGAGGCTGGGGTGGATACAGTTGCAAGGATTGGGTCGGAAAGAGGGTCTGCAAAATGACGGCCGGTTCTGTGCCCGTAGCCAGTAGCTGAGACAGCGGTGGCAGCTGGGCCAGTTGTTGTTCAAGAAGTTCGAGGGCCTGGTCGGGGCAGCCCGGCAACACCTGGATCAGAAAACCGCCGCTGGCGTCCACGCCGGCTTGAGGATCAAGCAGTACTCCCAGATTGACACAGGCCGGAGTTTGCTCGGAAACCATGAAATAGTGCGCCAGATCTTCGCCGATCTCGCTGCTGCTCAGTTGTACCATTCCCTGGTAGGGTTCTTTCAGGCCGAGATCCTTGATGACACGTAAAAACCCGGCACGGCCTATCGCCGTCGCCACATCGTAGTGCCCTTCGCGTGGCGGTAGCGCGGCTACGGGCTGGGCGATGGTGCCACAGATGCGACCATCGGCGTCACCCTCCACCTGTAAGCGACGCAGAGGGCCGTTACCTTCAACGGCCAATGCCAGGCGCTGGCCCGGTTTGAGCAGGCCCGTCATCAGGGCGCCGGCGGCCAGCAAGCGCCCGAGGGCCACCGTTGCCGTGGGATCGGTTTGCTGGCGCTGGCAGATATCCGCTGTTAGGTGAGTCGTGCGGGCACAGATCAGACGAAAGGCACCATCCGCGGTCAGGCCGCGAACCAGCACATCAGGAAGTCGTTCCATTGCTGCCCCTTATTGCCAGTTAGCAAGGCGCTGACGTGCCTTGTCTGCCTCGCCGCTGTCAGGATAACTGGCCACTACTTTTTCCAGAATGATGCGGGCGTTGCGGACATCGCCGAGGGCATGGAAGGCGAGTCCTTGTTTCAGCAGGGCGGCAGGCACCTTGGGGTGCTGTGGAAACAGCGAAATAACATCCTGAAACTGCAGGATGGCATTTTCGTATTTCTTGTCGCCGTAATAGGTTTCTCCAATCCAGTATTGAGCGTTGACCACCAGACTGTGGTTGGGAAAACGGCTGACAAAGGTTTCAAACAGCTGGCGCGCGGCGGTAAAATCCTGCTGTTGCTGTACCTGTTGCAAGGCCTGATCATAGAGCTGCTGGGCTTCGTGGGGTTCACCGGGCAGAGCGGTTTCGCTGCTAGGCGCGGATGCCGGTGTGGTTGAGACAGTGGCTTCCGACGCTGCGGCGAGGGGCAGGCTGGCAGATTGTGGCAGCGCCGCCACGCCGGCGGTGGCTACCGGCGGCGTGGCGGTGACCGGTGGCTGCTCTGGGGAAGTGGTACGCAATTCGAGGTCGTTCAGCCTGAGATTGAGCTGGTCGAACAGCCGTTGCTGCTGTTGTTGCTGATCGGCAAGCTGGCCGGTCAGACTTTGCAGATCAACCCGCAGACTGTCGAGTTCGGCACGAAAATCTGCCTGCTGACGGTTGATCTGCCGCAACAGGTCGTCGTTGCCCTGGCTGCCGCCGGGGCGAGCCTCCAACTGGTATTCCAGTCGCGACACACGGGCACTAAGACTGTCGCGCGGATTGCCACCGCCAGCTGGCATGGTGCCATAGACGGAAGAGCAGGCCGTCAGCAACAGCGGCAGCAGGGCGGCAGGGCCAAGCAGAAGGGAATTCTTTACGTTCATAAGCAATCTCCCGGACGGTTACAACAGGGTGTCGCCGGAAGCCCGGCGCGCCCCAAAGAGTAGGTGAGGTGCGGCGAATTTTCAAGCGCTGGCGCGGAAAAGGATTTTTTTCACTGTCGCAGGTCAGGAAAACTGGTTACAAAAAAACCGCACGGGGTATGCGCTCCCGTGCGGTTTTTGATTGAAGCAGCTTGCGCTGCCAGTGTTTCTGCTGCTTACTGCTGGGGGTTGAACTCGGCGCGGCGGTTCATTGCCCAGGCTTCCTCGTTGGAAGCGCGCACCAGCGGCATTTCTTCGCCGTAAGACAGGGTGCGCAGGCGCTCCGGTGCAATGCCGAGAGCCTTGAGGTACTCGGCAGCGGCCTTGGCGCGGCGCTCACCCAGGGCCAGGTTGTACTCGTCCGAACCACGCTCGTCGCAGTGGCCTTCGATGACCAGGCCGGTCTGCGGATTGATTTCGAGGTAGCGGGCGTTCTGCTGCAGGGTCTCGCGGGCGTCAGGACGCAGGACATGCTGGTCGAAATCGAAGTGAATCCGCTGCAGTTCGGCTGTAGCCGCCGGAGCCGCTGCCGCTTCGCTGACCGGCTCGGCCGCGACGGCGTAGGACGGAACCTCTTCGGCCGGATCGCAGCTGTTGGTCGGAACCTTGTCCGTTGCCTTGTAGGGCTTGGCGCAGCCAGCAGCCAGCAGGGCAGCACAGGACAGAACGATGAGGAGCTTAAACGCTTTCATGGTGTTGCTCTCCTTCCTAGGAAAGAAAAAAAGATAAACGGCTACACGTCGAACGCGAAACCGTGCGTCGTCGGGCCAAGCGGAGTATACTCGCAGCATAACAGAAAACAAGGGGATCTGCATTGGGAAATAAAAATTTTTCTGCCCGGTTTCAGCGTCTTTCCGACCTGGCCTGAAAGGGTTTGGGTTCTGTCTAAGTATTTGACAAACGAAATCTTTTTACTCTAGTATCGCCGCTGCGGCCGTGGCTTGCCAGCTGCCCAGATCCTCTTATGACCATATCGGCCGGTGGTCATCCGGCAGAAAGGAACCGAGCGCCCCATGGAACAGCAGCACCAGATTGATCGTATTCGCCAGCTGGCGCGCCAGCGAGACGCCCTGATTCTGGCCCATAACTATCAGCCCGAGGTTATCCAGCAGCTGGCCGATATCACCGGTGATTCCCTGGCCCTGTCACTGGAGGCGGCCCGCACCAGCAAACCGGTTATCGTGTTTTGCGGTGTCCATTTCATGGCCGAAAGTGCAGCTGTGCTGGCGCCGCAGAAGCTGGTCCTGTTGCCCAATGCCCAGGCGGGCTGTCCCATGGCCGATATGATCACGCCAGAGGATGTGGCCCGGCTGCGGGCTGAGCATCCGACAGCAGCGGTAGTGGCCTATGTGAACACCAGCGCCGCCACCAAGGCCGCCAGCGATATCTGCTGTACCAGTGCCAACGCCGTGACAGTGGTCAATTCATTGTCTGAGAAAGAGGTTATTCTGATCCCTGATCGCAATCTGGGTCGCTATATTGCCTCACGGGTCGATAAGATCTGTCATATCTGGGATGGTTGTTGCCCCGTACATGACGAATTGCCGGCCCAGGCTCTGGCCGCGGTCAAGCGGCAGTATCCCCAGGCGCCGGTGCTGGCCCATCCGGAATGCACACCGTCGGTGCTGGCGCAGGCAGACGCCATTTTGTCCACCGGTGGTATGCTGCAGCATGTGCGGACTGCGGCCGAGCAGCAGTTCATCATTGCGACGGAGCGTGGCATTGCCGTACAGCTGCAAAAGGACAATCCCGCCAAAGAGTTTATCTTTCCTGACTATCCGTTTATCTGCGAAGACATGAAGCGAACCAGCCTGGATGATGTCGAGCGTTGTCTGCAGCTGCTGCAGCCGCGTATCCGCGTTGCCGAGCCCGTGTGCAGCGCCGCCCGCCGGGCTCTTGAGCGCATGCTGGCCATCCCGCGCGACTGATGCCGATGTCCTGTGCCTTTTCGCCCTGTGTCTGCTGTCGCCGCCACAGGGGTCTGGTCCTGTATCCGTGACCGAATCCACCAGCCGTTTTCACGCCCACAGCACCACCGCCAGTGTTGCCGCCGAACTGGCCACCAGTGCCGGCACCGTGCATCTCGCCGGACTGAGCGGTGGGGCGCCGGCCTGTTTTCTGGCGCGGTTGCTGTCGCCGGCCCGCCCCCTGTTGCTGATCACCGCCAGTGCCGATGAAGCTCGCCGTCAGTACGACGAGCTTTGTTTCTTCGCGCCTGCCAGCGGCCAGATTCATCTGTTCCCGGCCTGGGAGATCGCGCCCTATGATCCTTTGCAGCCCCATGGCGAGATTGAGGCGGTGCGCCTGGCGACCCTGCGGGCGATACAGCTGGGGCAGGCTCAGGCTGTTGTCACAACGGCGGCGGCGCTGTTACAGCGGCTGATCCCGCAGGCTGTTCTGGCTGAACTGGCTTTATCGCTGTCCTGCGGTGCTGACTATGGTCGCGAGCTGCTGCAGCAACGTTTTTTGGCGCTGGGCTACCGGAATGTGCCGCTGGTGGAGGATCGCGGCACCTTCTGTTTTCGCGGCGATCTGCTGGACGTGTTTGCGCCGGGGCAGTCCCAGCCGCTCCGAATGGAATTCTTTGGCGACCGG
Source organism: Desulfuromonas thiophila (assembly GCF_900101955.1). Classification (NCBI taxonomy): domain Bacteria; kingdom Pseudomonadati; phylum Thermodesulfobacteriota; class Desulfuromonadia; order Desulfuromonadales; family Desulfuromonadaceae; genus Desulfuromonas; species Desulfuromonas thiophila. The sequence continues at coordinate 33,516 of NZ_FNAQ01000018.1, forward strand.
CTTGAACGCATACGCCCTTTCGATGCGGCCAGTCAGCGCAGTGTTGACTGCGATCTGACCGCTGTCGAATTGGTGCCGGCACGCGAAATGGTGTTGCAGGGCGAGCTGCTGGAAGGTTTTTGTCAGCGGCTGAAGCAACGCTGCGACGATCTGGGTTTGCCGCGCAGCTGCCGTGAAGCGGTGATTCTGGAAGCGCGTGAAGGGTTGCTGGCGCCCGGCCGGGCCTTTCTGCTGCCGCTGAATTATGACCGGCTCGAAACCCTCTTTGACTATCTGCCGCAGGCCCGGGGCGTCTGTTTCGATCCGCCGGCCATTGAACAGGCCATCGACAGCCAGGCCCAGGCCATCCGCTCCGGTGCTGAGCGGGCGGCCGCCAGCGGCGAACCCTTTGTCGAGCCGCACCAGCTGTATCTGGCACCGCCGGAGATCGAGCAACGGCTGCAACAGTGCCGGCGCATTGATCTGGGCGGCTTGCAGCTGCTGGATGATCAGCACTACAGCCACCGGTTCCAGATGATCTGTCGCGGCAACGGCGCCTTTTTGCAGGTTCCGACCGCCCAGCGGATTACGCTGCTGGTTGATCAGTTGCAGCAATGGCAGCGGGAACGGTGGCGCGTGCTGCTGGTTTGCCACCAGCCAGGTGCGCTCGAGCGTCTACGCGATCTGCTGCAACATCGCGATATGGTCCTGTCCTGCCGTGCCGGCCTGCCGCAGGACAGCGGTCTTTATGGCTGCCTTGGCTCGGTGCGCGGTTTCGTGCTGCCGGACGAGCGCCTGGCGCTGGTCAGTGAGGAGGAGATCTTCGGTCCGCGGGCCAGGCGCAACAGTCGGCGTGAGGCCCGCGCCAAGGCGGTGTTATCGTCTCTGGCGCGGCTGCAGGAGGGCGATGCCGTGGTGCATGTCGATCACGGTATCGGCATCTACCGTGGGCTGCAGCATCTGGTCAGTGGCGCGGTGGAAGGCGATTTTCTGCTGCTGGAATATGCCGGTGGCGACCGGCTGTATGTGCCGACCGAACGCATCGAGAAGGTACAGAAGTATTCTGGCGCTGAAGGTGCGGCGGTCCGGCTTGACAAGATGGGTGGCAACGCCTGGGAAAAGACCTGTCAGCGCGCCCGCGCGGCGGTGGAGGAGATGGCGCGCGAATTGCTGACCCTCTACGCCCGCCGCCAGATGCACCGGGCCCAGCCGTTCAGTCCGCCAGACGACGATTTTCGCGCCTTCGAGGCCGCCTTCCCCTACGAGGAAACGCCGGACCAGCTTGCCGCCATCAACGACGTGCTGGCCGACATGCAGTCTGAGGTGCCGATGGACCGGCTGATCTGCGGCGATGTCGGTTTCGGCAAGACCGAGGTGGCCATCCGTGCTGCCTTCAAGGCCGCGCTCGATGGTCGGCAGGTGGCTGTGGTAGTGCCGACCACAGTGCTGGCGCGGCAGCATTTCACCACCTTCAGCGAGCGTCTGCGCGATTATCCGCTACGGGTCGAAATGGTTTCGCGTTTCCGCACGCCGGCGCAGATCCGCCAGGTGTTGACCGATCTGGTGGCGGGCCAGGTGGATATTGTTATCGGCACGCACCGGTTGCTGCAGCGCGATGTGCGGTTTAAGGACCTGGGTCTGGTGGTCATCGACGAGGAACAGCGCTTTGGCGTGAGCCATAAGGAACGTCTGAAGAAACTGCGGGCCCAGGTGGCCATGCTGACCCTGAGCGCCACGCCCATACCGCGTACCCTCAACATGGGTCTGCTGGGCATGCGCGATCTGTCGCTGATTGATACCCCGCCGGTCGATCGCCTGGCCGTGCGTACCTATGTCACCCGCTTCGACGAGGATCTGATTCGTGAAGCCATTCTGCGTGAACTGCAGCGTGGCGGCCAGGTCTACTTCGTCCACAACCGGGTTCAGTCCATTGCCGCCATGGAACGGCTGTTGCGCAGTCTGGTGCCCGAGGCCCGGATCGCCGTCGGTCACGGCCAGATGGCGGAAAAGGAGCTGGAACAGGTGCTGCTCGATTTTATCGAAGGGCGCAGCCAGGTGCTGTTGTGTAGCACCATCATTGAAAACGGTCTCGACATTCCGCGAGCCAACACCATTCTCATCAATCGGGCTGACTGCTTTGGGCTGGCCCAGCTTTATCAGTTGCGCGGAAGGGTCGGGCGGGGCAAGGAACGCGGTTATGCCTATCTGCTGATTCCCGGCGAGGCCAGCCTGACCCGGGAAGCGCGCGCCCGCCTGCAGGTGTTGCAGGAACTGACCGAACTGGGCGCCGGCTTTCGCGTTGCCAGCTACGATCTGGAACTGCGTGGCGCCGGCGACCTGCTGGGCGCGCGTCAGGCCGGGCAGATGGCCGCCATCGGTTTTGAGATGTACACCGAACTGCTGGAGGAAACCATCGCCGAGCTCAAGGGCGCGGAACACCAGGGTCGCATCGACCCGGAAATCCGTCTCGGACTCAGGGCGTTTCTGCCGGAAAACTATGTGGCCGATCCCAACCAGCGGCTGGTGTTCTACAAGCGGCTGGCGGCGGCGGAAGACGAGCAGGGTCTCTACGATCTGGTTGATGAATTGCAGGACCGCTACGGCGCCCTGCCGCCAGCGGCCGAAATTTTGCTTGAGATGATGAAGTTGCGCGTCGATCTTAAACGGCTGCGGATTGAACTGGCGGAGTATGACGGCCGCGCCCTGGTCTTTGGTTTTCATGCCAGCACGCCGGTGGCGCCCGACAACCTGCTGCGGCTGCTACAGGAAGATCCCCGCCGTTACAGTCTGTCGCCCGATTACCGTCTACGGGTGGTGACAGAGCGGCTGGGCGATGGTGAACTGCTGGCCGAGGCCAGAAAGCAATTGCAGGCGTTTTGCGGCGCGTGCTAGCTTCGGCCATTCTGCAAGCCTTTCAAGGAGAACCTTTTTTCATGCGACATTCTGCCCTGTCTTATCTGTTGCCCCGCCTGTTGTGTTTAACCCTGCTGCTTCTGCCGCAGGGGGTTCTGGCCGAGGAACTGATCAGCCGTATTGCCGCCGTGGTGAATGATGAAATCATTACCACGCGCCAGTTGCAGCAGCGCCTCGATGGCCTGCCTAGCGGCATGCCGCGTGATCCGCAGGCCCAACTCGAACTGATGATCGACGATGTGTTGCTGCGTGCCCGAGCCAAGGAACTGGGTGTGCAGGTCAGCGAAGAGGATATTGACCGGGCCGTGGCCGATGTGCAGCAGCAGAACCGCATCGATGCTGCCCAATTGGAACAGGCCCTGCTGGCGCAGGGGCTGACCCTGGCGCGTTATCGCGAACAGCTGCGCGAGCAGATCCTGCGCTACAAGCTTACCGGGATCGAGGTCCAGAGCAAGGTCGATGTTACTCGCCAGGAAATTCGCAGTTATTATCAGGAGCATCTCGACCGCTACCGTCACAAGCCGCGGCTGCGGCTCAGCCGCCTGTCCTTTCCTCTCGGACGCGATGCTGACGCCGTGCGGGCTGCCGCCGAGCAGGCACGTCAGGATCTGGCGGCCGGTCGTCCCATCGAGGCGGTACTGGCCGACTTGCCACCACATGCCGCCGCCGATGGCGATGACATGGGTTCCTTCGCGCCGGGGGAGCTGTCGGCCGAGTTTGAGGCCGCCGTGGCTGACGTGCCGCAAGGCGCCGTCAGCGCCCCGGTCGAGCGCGACGGCATTTTGCATCTGCTGCGGGTGGAGGAACGTCTGGCCGGTGGCGTTACCGATCTGAGCCAGGTGGAAGAGGATATCCGCAACCAGCTACGCCAGCAAAAGATGGAGCAGCGGCTGAAAACCTGGCGAGACGAACTGCGCCAGAGTGCCTATATCGATATCCGTCTGTGATCTCAGCACATCTTCCAATGCATCTCACGCACCCATCCCGCAGTCGCTCTGCCGGATGGGTGTTTGTTTTTCGACACATTTGTCGAATGGCCGACAATCTTGTTGCGGGCTGCAGTAGCTGGCTTGTCGGCCGCGCCGGTCGGACTGGAAAAAGGCGTTGTGGAACGGCTTTTGTATGGAGCAGGTATTGTCGCAGCTTAAGGCTTTGTTATGGGTTTTTCAGCTGTTTGCTTGTGTGGTTCCTGTTCTGGACTTCCCTGGCTCAGGCTGCGCCGCAACTGGTAGCTGAAATGGCTCTGGGGTATGACGATAACCCGCAGCAACTGATCCGGCCGGAGGGTTCAACATTTTGTTTTTACCGTTTGACGGCAGAGTACGACCGGTTGCTGGCGGATGGCTCCGCCGGTTTTTATGGCTCGGCCCAGTGGCAGGATTTCTGGCGCCTGGACGACCGGCATCAGGCGTTGCTGGGGGCGCGGCTACGGCAGCCGCTCTGGTCGAATGGGGCTGAGTTGATGCTGTTTAGCGAGTTGGTGCAGCAAGCCGACGGTCTGGTTGCAGAAGAAGACTATTGGGCTGGGCGAGCAGGGCTGACGTTGAGTCGGGTCTGGGGACTGCGCTGGTATGGCCACTTGCAGCTTGGCTATCAGGAACGCTGGTATCGCGATAGCAGCGCGCGACAACACGATGGCCATGTGTCGGGCCAGCGCGAGCTGAAGCCAGAACCTTCAGGGCAAGGAGATCAACCCGTTACCTCCAGAGTTTCCCGGCGTCAAGATGATCAATGGCAGCTGACTGCGTTGCTGGAATACCGCTTCAGTGCCTTCTGGCGGCAACATGTGCAATTGCAGCTAGCGGACAATGCTTCGAATTGGCGGCGAGAGCGCTATACCGAATGGGCGTTGAGTTACCTTCTGCATGCGGAACTGGGCAGGTGTCAGTTGGAGTTGTGGTTGGAACGCGCCTGGCGCGATTTGGTCAAAGCCAGTGAACGACAGGACGGTTTGGGCGCTGAATTGGCCTGGCCGCTTGGCCGGAGTTGGGATCTGGTTGTTTCCTGGCGCCTCGAACAGGTCGAAAGTCCGGTCGCCGAGGATTGTTATCGATTACGGGTGAGCCAATGCGGGTTACGCTGTTTCTTCTGATGCTCATTTTTCTGCTGCCGCCAAATCTGTCAGCTGTCGAACCGGTTCAGCGTGCCCGCCTGCTTGGCGTCAGTTCAGATGGCCGCCAGTTAAAGCTTGCGGTTGAAACCGCAACAGGTCTGCGCGAAGAAGAGCACGAGCTGGCGGATGTTGTCCGTCTGCCTCCCCAGATACAACTGGGTGACTGGTTGGAACTGGAACTGGCGGAACCGACGGGCAGGGTTCGTGTTGTGCGGCCGGCGCGATCGCTCTCGGTAGACCGAACCGGCGTGCGCAGTCGGTTGGCCCGTCTGCGGGACAGCCATCAGGGGGCCGCGACGTTCTCAGGGCGTGGCAGCAGCCGGGGGGGAGGCCGCTGATGACTTTGCGGCCGGACGTTCGATCCTGGCGGTTGGCTCTGTGGCAGCTCAATCTGTTGGTATTCGGTGGCCTGGTTGCGGGTGTGTTGCTGTTTTTTCTCTGGCAGATTGACAGCACGCGTCATTCCTTCGAGGAACATTTCGATGAACACAGTGAACTGATTGGGCAGGTGGCCGCCAATGCCCTGATCAATGCCGAGCAGACGCGTCACTTGGTAGAGCAAATCGTTGCGGCCTTTTTGCAACGCAATGCCGAGTTTCTGGCCACTCTGGAGGCCATAGAACCTTTTAGTGAGGCGGAACTTACGGCTTATAGTGTTGAAAATGGATTGGTTGGCATTCAGATCAGGCGATTTGGCGACTCTGCGGTAACCGGACCGCCGAATTGGCAACCACCAGAGAGCCTTCTGTCGTCCAATGGCCTGTATGCCGTACCCGATCAGCACCAGTATGTGCTGATCGCACAACAGGCTGCTTTGCAGGTGGTGGTAGCTATTGATGCAACGGAAATAGAGCAGCTTCTGCAGCGCCTAAGTCCGGCCCAGGTTCTTCTTGAGATGCAGGCGCTCAGTGGCATCGACCATATGGAGCTGTCGCCACTGTCGTCGCCGGCGGTTGCGGCAACAGCACCGCTGCGGCAATTGCCTCTTGGCGATCAGGTGTTGCGCTTGCAACTGGCCGAGGGTTCCCTGCAGCGGCGCCAGCAGCAACTGTGGCGGCAGTTCGGTCTGTTCGCGGCTCTGCTGAGTCTGGCCGGCCTGAGTCTTTCCTGGCTCCTTTATCGTTCCCAACAACACCAATTACAGCAGGTCCAGACCATTGAGCGGGAGCTGGGGCAGCGGCGAGAAGATGCCCTAATCGGCCGGGCAACGGCAACCATCAGTCATGAAATCCGTAATCCGCTTAGTGCCTTAAGTCTTGGGCTGCAGCGGCTGCAACTGGAATGCCCGCAGCTGGGGCCGGAACAGCATGAAATGGTGCAGGCCATGCGTGAGGCGGTCGCGCGCAGTAACAGTATTCTTGTTGCGTTGCAGCGTTTTGCCCGGCCGTTGCAGCCGCAGTGGCAGAACTGTGATCTGACCGCCCTGATTGAGCGCCTGCTGTTGCTTTATCGCCCCCAGATTGAACGACAGCGATTGCAGCTGGATAGCCAATTGCAGCCCCAGTCCCTACTGGCTGATGAAGCCCTGATGGGCCAGCTGGTGGAGAACCTGCTTAAAAATGCCTTAGAAGCCCAGCCCGATGGCGGGATCGTGCGGTTGCAGTTGTCCCCTGTGCCTTCGGGGGTTGAATTGCTGATTGAAAATGGCGGTAAGAGTCTTGACGATGCACAGGTCGCGCGAATGCAGGAACCCTATTTTACCACCAAGACCAGGGGGTCAGGTCTCGGTTTGCCCCTGGCAGGCAAGATTATCGCGGCGCATCAGGGGTTATTGCAACTGAAACCGCTCAGAACCGGTGGGCTTCAGGTGCGGGTTTTTTTGCCACGAAAGGATTCTGGCGGTGGTCTTACTGATTGTCGATGACGAACCGAGCCAGCGGGAGCTGCTGGCGGGCTTTCTGCAACGTCAGGGCCATCAGGTGTTCTGTGCTGCGGGTGGAGACGAGGCCCTGGAGCTCTACCGGCGGCATCCGATTGATCTGGTGCTGCTTGATCACAACATGCCCGGCGAAACGGGTGATCTGCTCATAGCGAAGTTCAAGGCGATCAATCCGCAGCCGAAGATTGTGCTGATGACGGCCTATGCCGCTGTGGATCTGGCGGTACGTTGCTTCAAGGCGGGAGCGGACGATTTTCTCGAGAAGCCTCTTGATTTGCTTGAACTGCGCGACAAGCTGGCTGCGGCTGAAGAGCAGTTATTGCAGTTGCAGGATGTGCTTGTGGTGGAGGAACAACTCGTTGATTCTCCCCTGCCGTTTCCTTTTGTCGCCAAAAGTTCTTCCATGCAGCAATTGCTTTCGCTGGTGCGACGGGTGGCCAAAAGTCCCTGGCCGGTGCTGATTGAGGGTGAAACCGGCAGCGGCAAGGAACTGGTGGCGCGGCTGGTCCATCAGCTTAGCGAGCGGCGTGAGGGCCCGTTTATCGAGGTCAACTGCGCCGCCATTGTCGAGAGCCTGTTTGAGGCTGAACTGTTTGGTCATGAAAAAGGCGCCTTTACCGGTGCCGTTGGGCGCCGCGATGGCCACTTTGTTGCCGCAGATGGCGGAACCCTGTTTCTGGATGAAATTGGCGAATTGCCCCTGCCCCTGCAGGCCAAGCTGCTGCGGGCATTGCAGGAACAACGCATTCAGCCGGTGGGCGGCTCGCATAGCCGCGCTGTTGACGTGCGGGTGGTGGCCGCTACCAATGCCCATCTGGTAGCGATGGTGAACGAGAACCGTTTTCGCGAGGATCTCTACTATCGCCTGAATGTCTTTGAGGTTCAGGTGCCGCCTCTGCGCCAGCGGCGTGATGATATCATCGCTTTGATCGAACTGTTTCTGGGCGATCGTACCGGACAGCTGGAGCTGGAGCCGGCGGCCCTGGATGCCTTGCTCAAATACGACTATCCGGGTAACGTGCGCGAGTTGCGCAATCTGATTCAGCGCGCAGCGACGCTGGCGCGGGGTGGCTGGCTGCGCCGGACGGACCTGCCGCCTGTCGTGCAGGCACGGCAACGGGAAGAGGGAAGTCGGCTGTCGTCCCTGGCGCCGCTGCCGGATCAACTCGAAGCCCTGGAGGCGGAACTGATTCGGCAGCGGCTGGAGGAGGCTGGCGGGGTGCAGACCCGTGCCGCCGAATTGCTTGGGATCAGTGAACGCGTCCTGCGCTATAAAATGGCCAAGTATCGTCTTGGTCGCAGAAGAGGATAGGGCTTTACGGGCTTGATGGCGTCGCGAACCCTCAGCACTGCGTTGCCTCGATGACCGTTGGTTGGTCACATGGCGCGCTTTGCCAGGGATTTTTTGCCTAGTCAGCCATCAGGATGCTTTTGGTGCAGGCACCAGCGATTACAATAGCGGGATTTCGAGACCTGCCAGAACGATCAGGCTCTGGTCCTGGTCATCGCCGTTTTCATTGCTGGCCGCCAGGCTGCAGCTGGCGCTGAGCTCCCGCCAAAGGTTCCAGCGCAGTTCCACCAGTCCCTCGTTGAGCCAGGAGCGTTCCAGGTCGGAGTACTCCAGCTGATATTCCAATTGCCAGCGGAGCTGGCGGGAAAGTTGACCGCTGTATTTCAGGGTCAGATTAACGATGGTTTCCTGCTCCTCATCAAAGTACCCCAGTCCCACGGCGGCCTCCAGCCGTGGCAACCAGACCGGTTGATGACTGAGCTGCATCAGACTGTTGATCTGGTCGGGACGGTCGGTGGCGTAGTCCTCGTAATAGGCGCCGAGAGTCAGGTGCCAGCCCGGCCGCAGGAGCCAGCCAGCCAGCAGGCCACTGAGCTGCTGGGCGCCGAGGTGTAATTCGGCTCGTTCGGTGGCGATATTGTAGACGGGCTCCGGATCACGTTGTCGCTGATAACTGAGGCTGAGCCAGTTCACTGTGCCCTGGTAGTGCAGGCGTGCTGTTCCGGTCCAGAGGTCGCGAGTATTGTTCAAACGGTAGAAGCCACTGTCGCCGCGATCGGTAAAGCGTTCGCAGCGAAGTTCGGCAGAGGCATTGAATCCCTTTGCCGCTTCATATTGCCACTGAACGAAGGCGGCACGCTGATTCAGGCTGAAATCGTTGTCGCCAAACAGCAAGCTTTTTTGCTCAATGGTTCCCTGCTCAAGCCCGGCACCGATCCGGTGTTGAGCCAGACTCGTGCCCAGCTGTAACTGGCTGCTGCGTTCCTGCCAGCGGTACAGATCCTGCCCGAGTTCCGGCAGGTATTCGGTTTCTTCCAACCACAGCTGGCGCAGTTGCAGGCTTAACGCCGTGCTGGCGGGTGGTGCTGACTGACGCAGGGCATAACTCAACGGGTTGGTGGCGCTGTCCGCTTGGGCGGATTGTGGCCATACAATAATGGCCAGCAGCACGACCGCCAGCAGCCGATGCAGGAAGAATAAAGCGGTATACATGGCAGGATTCCAGGCTGGGAAAGGGCAACGTCCACCAGAAAGAACAGAGCGTTTCGCCGGAAGACGAAACGCTCTGCTTTGTTGGGGCGATCAGCGTGTGCGACCAGCACGAGCGCGCTGGCCAAGAGCAGCAGCGGCGCCACTGCCGTCGAGCAGTTGCTGCCCGCCGGCCTCGTAGGTGTCACACAGACCGTTGTTGTCGGCGTCAACGAAGTTGGTGGCGGCGGCACCCTGGCCGGTACCGGGAGTCGGACGCGCATCGCCGATACCATCGCCATCGCTATCAATCAGGTACAGACCACTGCCGCCAAGGGAGCCGCGAAATTGTGAAGCCAGGGCAGGTAGACTGCTCAGCAAAACGGTGACCAGGGCCAGGCTCATCAGAGAAAGAATGCGTTTTTTCATGGAAGTTTGTCCTTTCAGGCAACATGGGGTTGCATTAAAGATGGGAACGATCGGGGCGAAAATCACAACAGCGCTGTTGTCGTTGGGTAAAGCAACGCCTGTGCCAAGAGCTGGGGACTCTCGCCAGTTAATCCTATCTCACTGAAAGAACATCTGTTTTGTGAAAAATAAACCAGCACAGGAGCTTGTGAGCTGTGCTGTGCGAGGGAAACCCTGGACCGGATCGACAGACGGTGCTGGTGAAGACGACAAGATTGTCGATCCGGTCATCCTGCTTAACCTGACTGGCGCCACCAGGCTTGCAGACGCTGCACGATCGGCACGTTGGCCGCTGTCAGGCGGTAGTCAAGCAGGCGGGGAATGGCAACCCAGGCCAGCTGGTCGTGTTCGCGCAGCAGCAATTGGCCGTGGTAACTGGCGACGAACAGGCTGTGGGTGCAGATCAGGCCGCGTGGGTAGCGGTGAAAGGTCCGGCTGAAGCAGGCGCCGATGCGGGCCGAGATGCACAGCTCTTCGGCCAGCTCGCGCCGCAGGCAGGCGGCCGGGGTTTCACCCGTTTCGCATTTGCCGCCGGGCAGTTCCCAGTAGCCACCCAGGCCCTGGCGCGGCAGCCGGCGCGCCAGCAGCAGCTGGTTGTCGCGCAGGAGAATGGCGGCACTGACCTGGCGGGCGGGTCTGACGGTTGTCTGCGCTAACGGTTCCCTCATGGCTGCTGCAGGGCCTCGGCGAAGGCCTGCCGCAGGCGTTCGACCCGCCGACGGTTGACACCGAAATCGTAGTAACCCACCCGCGCGGCGCTGCGGATGTGGATCAGACCATCCTGCGCCACCAGGCGGCATTCCACATCATCGACAAAACGGAACAGCCAGCTGGTAAAGGTGGCGCGCAGGTAGCCGGCTTCCAGCGCACCCATCCCTTCACGCTGGATCACCCCGCCTTCGGCCCGGATGGCCTCCTTCAATGCCGCCCAGGCCTGGTAGGGCGGAACCTTGTCGAAGGACAGGGGCGCCACTTGGGCTTCGGCGCGCACTTCCTCACTGCTGACACAGTTGGGATGGGTCGGACAGGCCGGCAAGCTGCTCATGTAGGGCGGCCGGTAAGGGGCCGGCGCGCCACAGCCGCTCAGGCCCAGGATCAGGCCAAGGATCAGGCTGAGCAGGCCGATGGCGGCGGCGCGACTTGGGGCGGAAGATCGTGAGGGCATGGTCGACTCCTTTACGCTGGAAATTTCCGTTCCTGGGCTTTGGTGTGATAAACAGGCGAAATGCGGGCAAGGCTGTCGGGCTCCTGGCGAAATCGTTTGAAATTTTCCGCCTGCTCGAAGATTTCCTTGTAGACCTCATCCCGATCCACTGGCGGGTAACCATGCTCGGCCAACACGAGGATCAGATCCACTTTCAATTCGGCCTTGATGTCGTCGCGCTGGTTCCAGTCGGTGTATTTAATCTTGTCATTCACGATGGCCTTTACGGCCTTGGCCAAGATCAGCAGCTTGTCCTCGGGGTAGGTGAAATCGTATTTGATGGCCAGCCCGAGTAAAATGTCGTAGAAGGCCTTTTCCTCGATATCGATGCCCATGTCGGAACCAGAGGCCATCTCCCGGTGCAGGGCGCGGATCAGGTCAACGATCTCGCTGGAGAAGTCTTCCAGTACGTTGCTGACCAGCACGTCCTCTTCCTTGCGCTCGTTGTAGGCATCCACCAGTGCCTTGAACTTCTTCGAGAAGTCGGTTCCCTTGGCCTTGTTGAGTTTCTTAAAGTCGTCTATCGCCTTGGCCAGCAGCTGCTGCAGGAGCTTAACCTTGGTGTTGGGCAGCTTGATCTTTTCGATCTTGGCCAGGTAGTCATCGTCGAAGATGTCCATAGCCCCGGCCTTGTCATCCCCCAGCTTGAAGATCTCCTCCACCCCATCGGCTTTGAGGGCTTGCGTGATCATCTCCCGCACCTTGGCGTTCATCTGGGCGGTGTCGGGTGCATTCCCCTTGGTCAGCTTGACGATGATCGACCGCACGGCAAGATAGAAGTGGATCTGGTCGCGCTCCTGCTGTTTCAGCTCTTCCGAGCCACAGCAGATATCGTAGGCCGCCTTCAGGCGCTTGACCAGCTGCATGAAACGCTTCTCGATCTTGTCGGTCAGTTGGGCGAACTCGGCAGCATTGTTCAGGCAGTTGAGCTGTTGGACGGAGCTACCGCTGTAGTAGGGTGACGCATCGAAGCTGTGGAACATCTTGTTCAGCAGGTCGAGGTGATCCCGCACGACAATGATCGATTGCCCGATTTCCTCGATGTTCTGCTGGTCGGCCTTGTTGTAATGGGCCAGCGCCAGGTTCATCTGCCTTTTGATGCCGAGGTAATCGACCACCAGCCCCTTGTCCTTGCCCTCGTACTTGCGATTGACCCGCGAGATGGTTTGGATCAGGTTGTGACGTTGGATCGGCTTGTCGATATAGATGGTATCGAGGTGCGGTACATCAAAGCCGGTCAGCCACATATCGACCACGATGGCGATCTTGAAATTCGACTTGTCGCTTTTGAACTGGCGGTCCAGCTCCTTGCGGTCGTCCTTGGTGCCAAGCAGGTCATACAGCGTCTTCTCATCGTCCTTGCCACGGGTCATCACCATCTTGACCCGCTCCATCGGCTTGATCTCTTTCTTCTCCTGCTCGGTCAGGCTGGCCCCTTTTTCGCAAGCCAGCACCTCATTCCAGTCAGGTCGCAGGGCGATGATTTCCTTCCACAGGGCATAGGCGATCTGCCGCTTGCTGGAGACGAACATCGCCTTGCCCTTGATCGTCGCCCCTTCCTCCAGACGTTTCTCGTAGTGTTCAACGAAATCAGTCGCCAGCGCCTTGATGCGATCCGGGTCACCCAGAATGGCGGTCATGCTGGCGCTCGCCTTTTTGCTCTCCTCGATCTGGTAGTCGCTCGCACCGTCCTCGGCGCACTGATCGTAGTACGCTTCAATCTCTTCCAACTTCTTGTTGTCGAGCACAACCTTGGCGGCCCGCCCCTCGTAGACGATCCGCACGGTGATCTCGTCCTTCACCGATTCGGTCATGGTGTAGCTGTCCACCACCTCACCGAAGACATCCAGGGTGGCATCGATGGGGGTGCCGGTAAAGCCGACATAGGTGGCATTGGGCAGCGAGTCGTGCAGGTACTTGGCAAAGCCGTAGGTCCGCCGCACCCCGTTCTCGGTGACACGCACCTTCTGGTCGAGATTGACCTGACTGCGGTGCGCCTCGTCGGAGATACAGATGATGTTGTTCCGCTCGGAGAGCAGCTCGGTATCCTCGGTGAACTTGTGAATGGTGGTCAGGAAGACCCCGCCGCTGTTGCGTCCTTTCAGGTAATCACGCAGATCGGCACGGCTCGCCACGCTGATCACCGACTGGTCGCCGATGTAGCCCTTGGCGCTTACGAACTGGCTTGATAGCTGATCATCCAGGTCGGTGCGGTCGGTAATGAGCACGATGGTCGGACTCTCAAAATCGACGCTCTTCATCAGCAGGCGGGTCAGAAACAGCATGGTGAAACTCTTGCCGCAGCCGGTCGCGCCGAAATAGGTGCCGCCCTTACCATCCCCACCCGGTTTCCGATGCGCCTTGATGCTCTGGTAGAGCTTGCCAGCGGCGTAAAACTGAGGGTAACGGCAGACCACCTTGACCTGTGCCTTGGAAACATCGGGGAAGTAAATGTAGTTGCGGATCACCTCGCGCAACCGATCCTTATCAAACAGCCCCTGAATCATGGTGTGCAGGGCGTTGATGCCGTCCTGCTCGATGGTCTCGTTGCCGGTCACCTTGCGCCAGGTGTAGAAGTAATCGTAGGGAGCAAACAGGGAACCCATGCGCGAGTTCACTCCATCGGAAATCACGCACAGGGCGTTGTACTTCATCAGCTCTGGGATATCGCGGGCATAGCGGGTGGTGAGCTGCACGTAGGCGTCAAAGATGGTCGCCTCTTCGCGGATGGCGCTCTTGAACTCGAACACCACCAGCGGCAGGCCGTTGATGTAGAGGATGCCATCGGGGATGCGTTTTTCGCTCCCCTCGATCTCCAGTTGGTTGACGATCTTGTAGATGTTTTTGTCGCCACCATACACTGCCGACTCTTCGGCAACGATGGTTTCAATTTCCCCTTCTGCGGGGATACGTCGTTCCGGCAAACCGGCATAGTCGATCAGCTGAATGTACAGGTCTTTCTGGGTGTGATCTTCGCGCTTGAGGAGGAAACCGTCGGCAACCAGCTTGTGGATGGTTTTGTTGGAATCGTACAGGTCTTGCGGATTCAGCCCCTCCAGCCGCCGGATCACCGAATCGATCTCGGCCTTGGTGATGTTGTCGCCGGCATACTGGTGGGCGAGGAAAGCCTGAAGGTCGGACTTGATCAGCACCTCATTCGGTGCCCGCTCGAACGAATCGCCCCTGTGGTGCGGGTAGCCCTGATCTTCCAGCAGGGCGATGATCGCCTGCTCCAGCTTCTCCTCGGTGAATTTCGCCATCCCCAATCCCTCTTCGATCATACCCGCCAGTTCTCACCGGAATATTCACAAACAGGTTCACGCACCATGGTCTTGCGATCATTCAACCGATCCTGATCCCATTGGGCCGGATTATTGTGAATGTAATCGCGGATACGGTCCCATTCCGATTGATCACGGACAATATGCTCCCAATAATTGCGTTGCCATAATTTTCCGGAAAATCGCGGCCAATCCTTCTGTTTGATCCCGCGAATATATTCATTGGTCGTCATGGTTTTAAACCATTGGACGATTTGTGATAATGGGACCGGGCAGACACATAGGTCTGCCCCTACGCCTGTCCCATCATCATTTGCCCCCGTAGGGGCGGACCCATGTGTCCGCCTTGGTTGTAATAAACGTTGATGGGCGTTTGAAACCGGGCAGACACGCAGGTCTGCCCCTACGTCGATGCCATCAACAGACGATCCCCTGTTATGGACAACAAAATGAACGTGGTTGGGCATGCAAATCGACGCATCACATTGCACGGTGGCAAATTTATTTTCCAATTGCGCGAACCATCGCACTACCATTTCGCCGGCTGCGTTTAATTGCATTTCCCCCTGGACGACATTGCCGAACAAACATTCCCGGTTCTGAACGCAGATCGTCACAAAATAAATGCCGGGCCGGGCATAATCGTACCCCTTCAAGCGGATCGAACGACGATGATGTTTGGCACAGCGGTTCATCATTGTTGTCCCTTGGGTGGGTCTTTGCCAGCGCCTGTGATCATCAGAGCGTCTCATTCTCAAAACGGCACTCGATGCGGGCCTGACCGTCGTCCGTGGTGTAGAGGAGGAACTCGTCAGTTGGTTCAATCGTATCAGTCATTGTGGTTTCCTTTGCCGTCCGGCCACAACAACGCCAGCATCTCTCGCCCTGGCCAGACATACCCTTGCCCCTTGATCGAAGAGGGGCGCTCGGCCAGCCAGGCGCTGGTTTGATAGGGGGTCAGCTCCATGATCGATTCATTCCGATAGTCGAGGGATAAGCCCAGTTCCTGCCCCATCTGGTTGAGCGTGCCTTGCACCGAGCGGTTGCAGTCGTTGTCGCAGACCAGCGGGGCCAGCCATTTTTCGGCGGCCTTCATGTGCTTGTCTTCGGCGCCGACCTTGAGCAGGGTATTCATAAAACCGTCCTGAAAGAACCAGTCCAGTTCGGCGAAGTCGGCCTTTTTCAGCGCCGGGACAAAGACCGGGAAACGGGTGGCATCGTGAACGAACAGCACGCACTGGCGGCGCTGCAGCAGGATCAGGTTGGCGTGCCAGTCGCCCAAGGGATTGGTAGCGGGATCGCGCACGAGCGAGAGAACAGGTTTCCGGCTGCGCAGGCGACCATCTTCCAGTAACGGCAGCTTGGCCAGCAGCTTTTTGGTGCAGTGCAGGCGAATCATACGACCTCCGTGACCCGTTTCTCGGCATCGGGGATGCGGAGTTGGCCGGAGAGGAGTTTGGGAAGGAGGGTGTCACGGAGTGTTTCCAACCACCTGTCCTCTTTACGCAGGTCAACATGGCGGTCAAGTAGCGGCTCAACAAAAGAGGTACAGGCGTCTAGTATCTCACCAGCAGGGGCAACACATTTCGCCTGACTAAGATGTTCTCGCTTAATATGACCCATCGTAACAGCTTTGTCGGCGGCAATACGCTGAAACTCTTCAAGGTGGTGTTTCGTGTAATTGTAGAAATACCATTTCGGATAGGTTGCCGATGTTACCTTAAACAGATGCTGGTTTAGAGCAGCCCTTCCTCCGCACCAGATGTCTACCAACAAAGAGCCTGACCATGAAAAAACAACATCTCCATCATCAATAATGCACTTGGGGGTAATCGTGGGAGAGGCTTTTTCTTCACCATCGGCAAAGCCTTTTCTCAGTTGTGCAATCTTAACGACCGGCAAAAAGTCATCCTCGTTTTCGGGTCTAAACTTCTGCAAAGCCAACCCATTCTGGTAGTGTGCGATTTCATCGAGCGACTCAACCTCCCACCCCTCAGGAATCCACCCCATCTCATCACTGAAAACAAAGCTGCTCGGGAACTGCTTTTGAACCGCTTCAGGGAGAGGTTTGCGCTTGTCGCCAAGGGCGGCTCGCACCTCGGCCCTTGCTTGCAGTTCATCGGGGATGGGTTTTCCTACGGCAAGGGCGTTGTCGATCACCGGATCGAAATCGACAAACCAGCTCTTGATGTAGCGGAACCGGTTCCCTGGACACAAGTTTAGCTTACGCCGCCTGACGGATTTCATCAGGTGATCTGAAGCCGTTTTTCTCAACACGCCATTCGCTGTTGTAAAGCTCCACGAAGGTCTTCACGGCTTCGCGAACGTCGGTGATGTTACGGAAAACCCGGCCATAGATGGCCTGCTCTTTCAAGGTGCGGTTGAACCGTTCGGCAACTCCATTGGTCTGGGGTTCGGCAACAAAGGCAAAGCTGGGAGTGATCCCCCAGAACTTGATCTGGTTCTGAAAATGGTCTGAGAGGTAC